>JBGSSC010000420.1:0-2968 GCA_041737265.1 Terrimicrobiaceae bacterium
TGCACTTCCGAACTGCATGATCCCGAGGTCGGAACCGACGGCCCGGAGATCGAGTCCAAGACTCGCAATTTTTTCGCGGTCGAAGACGATTTTCTCGCGGGTCTGGTCGATTTTCACATCGCTTTCAAGGAACGCGAATTGGCCACTGGTCATTGCTTTCGCGATCACGGTGTTCGCCAGTTCCATCAATTCCTCCGGTTCGAGCGGGCCGAGCAGAACAAATTCAATGGGGAAGTTTCCGGCTGCGGGAAGCGGTTCCGGGAGGAATGCGGGATGTTGGATGCCTGTGATTGCTCCGAGGCCGGCAGTGAGTTCCGGTTCAACGTCAAAGACCGTCCGTTTGCGCTCCGACCATGGTTTGAGAAGCAACCCGCCAAAGCCCATCGTGGGGCCCGTTACCTGGAAAGTGCGTTCCCGCTCCGGGACTTTTGCAAAGACCTCCGAGGCTTTCTCAGTATAGTAGGTGACTTGCTCCAGCGTGGCATTGGGGGGAGGAGATACCACCCCGAAGATAATTCCCTGGTCTTCCTTGGGAGCCAGCTCGGTGGGCGACATCATGTAGAATAATGCTGCGGCAGCCGTGAGCGCACCCCAGACGACATAAACGAGGCGGCGGTTGGTGATCGTTGTTTCCAGCAGGCGCCCGTAAAGTTTTCGCAACCTCTCGAAATCTCTCGAAATTTTTCCGGCGAATCCCTTCTCGTCCATCCCCGGCTTCAGCAAACGCGAGGATAACATCGGGGAAAGAGTCAGCGCCACAATGCCCGAGATGACAACAGCCCCCGCCAGCGTGAACGCAAACTCCCGGAAAAGGGCTCCGGTGAGCCCTCCCTGGAATCCGATCGGCAAATACACCGCGGCAAGAGTGATCGACATCGAGATTACCGGGCCGATAAGCTCGCGGGCTCCGACAAGGGCCGCTTCGATCGCAGACAATCCCTCACGCATGCGGCGCTCGATGTTTTCGACGACGACGATTGAGTCATCCACGACCAACCCGACCGCCAGAACAATCGCCAACAGGGTAAGCAGGTTGACCGTGAACCCCATCAACTGAATCAAAAAAACCGCCCCGATCAGCGAGACGGGAATGGTGAGCATCGGGATCAGAGCCGCGCGGAACGAACCGAGGAAGAGATAAATCACGGCGATCACGATGAGGATCGTTTCGGTGAGGGTTGTACGGACTTCGCGGATGGCCGATTCGATGTAGGTTGTGCTGTCGTAGGCCACGTTGATCGAGAGGCCCGAAGGTCGCCGAGCGTCCAGTTCGGCGAGGGCCTCTCGCACCACGGCGATGACTTCGAGGCTGTTGGAAGTTGGCATGACCCAGATGCCCATGAACACGGCATCCTCGCCGGAAAAACGCACGGTCGTTTCGTAGTTCTCACTGCCAAGTTCGACATCGGCGATATCTTCCAGCCGCACCACGGCACCCTCCCTCTCCACAATCACCAGCTTGCGGAACTCACCCACGTCGCGCAAATCGGTGTTGGCGGTGAGATTTGCCTGGGTGAGGGCTCCCTTGGTCTGTCCAACCGCGGAAAGATAGTTGTTCTTAAGCAATGCCTCGCGGACGTCGCCCGGGGAGAGGTTGAGTGCGGCCATGCGGTCGGCCTTGAGCCACACGCGCAACGCATAGGTCTGGCCTCCCAGAATGTCCGCCTTTTGAACGCCGGGAATCGCGGACAGCCTGGGTTGCACCACCCGCAGCAGGTAGTCGTTGACCTGATTTGGAGTGAGAATATCTGACGAGAAGCTCAGGTACATCGCCGCGATCTGCGCGTCCGCGGGTTCGATGCTCAGGATCGGCACTTCGGCCTCCGGTGGAAGATCTCCCCGCACCTGATCCACTTTGGAGCCGATGTCTGCCAATGCCTTAACCGGATCGTAGTTGAGCCGCAAAACGATATCGATTTTGGAAAGCCCCTGGGAGCTTTGGGATTGGATGTAGTCGATTCCATCCGCAGCGGATACGGCCCTCTCGATCGGGGTGGTGATAAACCCGCGCACCAGCTCGGCATCGGCACCAACATAGGCCGTGCTGATCGTGATGGTTGCCCGCTCAAGCCGCGGATATTGGCGCACACTGAGTGTGCCCAGAGCCTGCAGCCCGGCGATGATGATGAGCAGGTTCACCACCAGGGCGAGCACCGGCCGGCGAATAAATTGGTCGGTGAAGTTCATGGAGCCAACTCAGGAATTGTCCAGCTCGGGGTCGAGTTTCGGCTCCGGCTGCATGCTGTCATCCACGGTAACGACCGCTCCATTGCTGAGCTTGAAGCCTCCTGCGGATACCACCCGCTCACCCGGTGAGAGGCCCTTCCTGACAGCGACGAAATCCCCCCGCTGCCGTCCGAGTTGCACAAATTGTTGCCTTGCCACCAGCTTGCCATCCTTTTCTTCGACAACGAACACCGAGTCGCCATAGGCAGCGGTCTGCACGGCCGAGGAAGGCACTGCGAGAACGTCCTCGGTTGTCGGCATCAACACTTCGACCTGCACGAATTGACCGGGCCTCAGAAGATTGCCGGGATTGCGAAGCGTGCCCTGCACCCTGGCGCTGCGCGTGGCCTCACTCACCACCGGGTTGATTGCGGAAACCATTCCTTCGACGGGTGCTTCCAGTCCATCGGCGGAGAGCCGCAGGGTTTGCCCGGTCGCAACTTTGTCGAGGCGCGTCTGGGGCACATCGAACTCAACATAGATCGGGTCGTTGGAGAAAAGCGGCACGAGCGGATCCCCCGGCGAGACTGTCTGTCCGATGTTTACCAAACGAATGCCGGCCTGCCCCGCGAAGGGTGCAAGGATTGTCTTCTTCGAGATCACCGCCTGGAGATTCTCAACTGTGGCGGCGGCCTCATCGTATGCGGCCTGCGCAGAGTCATACTCGGAGCGGGCGACGATGCGTTTGTCGAGGAGCCCCTTGGCCCGGTCGAGGTTGATTTTTGCAAGACGCAGCCTGGCC
>JBGSSC010000441.1:0-3514 GCA_041737265.1 Terrimicrobiaceae bacterium
GACTTTGAGGTTTGCTCCCTCGATGGCGCGTGCCGCGAGCAGGGCAAACGCCGGCCACATGGCCATCGCATAATAATCCTGGCGCTGGCCTGCGAGCATTACGGATCCGAGAACCAGTCCGGCCCATAACGCGATGGTCCACCCCGCGAGACTCCAGCGGGGGAGAGAGGGCATGCGCCGAAGACTTCCCGGAAGCGCGCAAAGCACGGCAACCGACCACGGGAAGAACCATGCGCCGTGGAGAAAAAGGAACGTGAGAGGAGGAACGTTGGAGTAATTGGTTGCAGGCGCATCGCTCCCGGTGACGTGTCCGAGGTGTTCGGTGAAAAAGAGGTTAGAGAGGTAGCCGGGGAATCGGGTTTCCACCAGGAGATACCACGGGATGTTGATTGCGATCGCGAGGGCGATCCCTGCGGGGGCGAACAAAGCCGGAAGAGGCAAATCGCGTTCCTTCAGGAACCAATGCCTTGCTGCCAGTGCAGCGCATGCGATCCCCAATGGGTAGAGGATTCCGTGCGGGCCTTTTGTAAAAGCGGCGAGTCCGCCGAAGACCCAGAAGAGGAGAACCCATCGCAGACGGTTCGGGGCTGCCGCGCCGGCTCGAAGGAAGGCATACAGGGAACCTGCGATGAGAGCCGAGAAGAGCGGTTCCGGCATGACAATGCGCCCCAGTGTGAATGAGCCAAGGAGTGTCGTAAAAATGATGGCGGCCAACAATCCGCGCTGCCTCCCACCCCAAAGGCTGCCGATCCCGAAGACAAACCCGGCGCAAGCCACCGTGGATAGCGCTCCCGGCAACCGTGCAGCAAACTCTCCAACACCGAAAATTTTCATCGAGACTGCCATTGCCCAATAAAGCAGCGGGGGCTTGACCAGCCGTGGGATGCCATTGTTCTCCGGAATCAGCCACGAACCCCCGGCACACATTGTCCTTGCGGCAGAAGCGTACTGGCCGTCGGTTTCGTTATATAGGCTCCCCCAGGCCGCAAGGGCGATCGTCAGAGCCAAAACCGCGGTCAGGATGACCGCTTCCTCCCGTCGTGTCGTCACTCTCCCGAAGCTGCGGACTCCACAAGCGCCGGAAATCCCTCGCTCACCCGCACGGCGCGACCCTCGGGCATTTTCACCAAGGCGAGGGACTGCCTGCAGCTTACCAGCACCACTCCATCTGAAGAACGGCTGATCGTAAACTCCACCCAGAATCGAACCCTTGCCACCTCCGATACGTGACCGTCCACAGAAAGGTGCTCCCCCAAACGGGCCGGCTTGCGGTAGTCGATTTCTGTCCGCACGACAACAGGGTGAATGCCGGTCCGTTCGATTTCCTCGAAACTCATCCCCATCTTGATGGCCAGCATCGTGCGGGCCGTCTCAATGAAGCGCAGGTAGGCAATGTTGTGGACGACACCCCCGGCGTCGGTGTCGAAATACATGACCTGCACTGGAACCGTGATGCCCGGGTCTCCAGGTTTCCGGGAGAAAGTCACGGCGTGGCCGTCGCGGTCTTCAGTTGCTCAATGGTGGTCCCCACCGAGGGGTCCGGAATGACTGAAAAAGCTTCCTGGTACTTCGCAATCGCCTCGGGTCCTTTGCCGGCATCTGCAAGTGCCTTCGCCTCTTCGCGGGCTCGGGTGAAGATCTCGATCCGGGCGGCTGCGATGCGCTGCATCTCACCATTCGCCCTTGAAGCATGGCTTCCGACAAGCGCTGTGCGCTGAGAGAGGGAATCCAGCACGTCTTTCACATCAAGGAACTGGTTGGCCTCCAGCAAGGGCCCAACTTTCAGTATCCCCTCATAAACAGCCGCCACCGCTGCCGCTTGGGCAACTTCTGCGGTAAATTGGGGAGGAGGGGAGGAGGCCTGGAATTTTTTGACATCTGCCGCCAGCTTCGTCGCTGCGTCTGAGGATTCGGCGCTGAATGTGGGGGCTTTGGAGAAATCGACGATCGAAGAGAGTTCCGCGTTGAGTTTACCAGCGAGAGGCTTTGCTGTATCTGCGAGCCGGGCGGCCTCTTTCAAGGAGCTCTGCCATCGCACGACAGCCGCCTGGCTGGCAGGGTCTTCCGAGGGCTGGAGGGTGTTCAGCTCCACAACCAGTTCCTGACAGGTTGGGAGAGGGAGTACCGGATCCGCAAGTTTCTCCATGATCTTCTTCCTCCGCTCCCCGCGGGCAAGGCGCCCCTGGATATCGCGTAATTCACTCACAAAGAGTTTGGCCTTCGCAGCCGATTTTCCCATTGCGACCAAGGCGATGAACTTCGGATCCTCCTCCAGATTCATGCTCCCCGGCGGCTTCGCCTGGGTGACTTCGATCTTGAGGATATCCGCCAGACGGGAAGCCTCTCCCTCCGTGTAACGCTGACGCTGAATCCACTTGCCTTCCGACTTCACCTGTCCGGAGTCGTAGGTCTTGAGCAATGTGGCAAAATTCTGAATCCGCGGCTGGAGGTATCCCTTCGTTGCGGGGAACCGCGTGATTACGGACTGCACCTCTGCGATGGTCTTTTCGATTTTCGACCGGTCATCGGACGTGATGAGATTTTGAACACGCTCGGGATCCGGGTAGATGACGACCCCGAAGACCTTGGAGACCGGATATTGGCGCGTCTGGCCGCTCGGCAAATGAAACTCGTAGTAACCGGCTGTGCCATGCCCGGTGGCCGAGCGGTCGATGTAGGCCTTGAACTCGACGAGCGTCGCCTCGGTTTCCTTCGACCAGGCCTGGGGCTTCACGAGGGCGATGCCTCCCACGTTTTGAACGGTCGCCCCATCGGTTCCGCTTTGCGCAGTTGCTGTCGCGAGGGATAGGATACAAACGGCGGCAGCCGCAAGCACTGAGGGAGTCATTCGCATTGAAGAGAAGTTAAAGCGGTTCCGTGGCAACCTGCAACCCGATTCCCTCCCGAATCCGGCGGGAGCCGGTGCCAAGGGCGGGCTTGTGGGCAAGACGACCCGGTAAGAAATTGCTGCCGTCGCCGCCGGATTAGAAAATTTTGCTGCGCAAAAATGTCGCTGAGCGTGTTGATGTGATGGCCGTCGCGTTGCCAGGGTTGAGGGCGAACACCATCAAGTGATTGAACTCCCGAAGCCACGCCGGTATTCGTGAATTTGTGACCTTCCCATGGCATTGAGCTCCGAACCTCAGGCAGGATACTCCGCAGCCGTCCCGGACCTCAAGCGACCGGGTGGGATCGGGCGTGTGTTTGTGTTGAAGCCCGACGAGATCGGGGATTTTGTTTTGGTGACAGGTGCACTCCGGGTTTTGGAGAAGCACTTCGGTCAGGCAAGTTTGATTCTTGCAGTGAGCGCTGCAGTTGCACCGCTGGCCCGGATGCAGTTTCCGGCTGCGACCGTGATCCCGCTGGCTTTCCATCGGCGGCAGCCGCGAAAGTTGGTGAATGTGACGCTGATCAACATTCTTTTGAACTTGCCAGCGCTGTTCAAACTGGCTGGTCGAAGGGTGGAGGCTGCTGTCTGCCTGCGGAGCATGCGCAATTATTTGCAGACCGTGCT
>JBGSSC010000449.1:0-2101 GCA_041737265.1 Terrimicrobiaceae bacterium
TCGACCGCGTTGCTGGCCCATGGACTCGGGCTCGGCGAAACCCAACTGGCTTCCCTGCGCATCGAATCGACGGAGCCGGGATCCGCACAATAACGCTGCGAGGCGCGGGATCTCCTATCGCCCCGGGCCGGCCACCCGAAAAAATGCTGCCGCAGCCTCGCGGGGAGAGATGTCCTTCACGTCTTTCGATCCAGGCTGAATCACCTCGTAGTTCGCACTCCATGGACGCCACCGCTTGACGCTGGAATCACCAAAAAATGCGACCCCCGGAAGGCCACATCCTGCCGCAAGGTGCATTGCACCCCCATCGCTCCCCACGAAATAGTCGCAGGCTCCCAAAGCAGAAATGGTTTCCCTCAAGTCCGGGGTTGGCTGTGAGTGGACAGGCATCCCCGGCGGAAGCTTTGACTTGAGAATGGCAAGCTTCTCATCGTCCCCGGCGTGAGCCCGGTTCGCGGCATGTCCCGGTGCCCACAGCAAAACAAATCCAAGGGAAGGATCCGCATGGTGCAATGAGCGGATCAATTCTTCGAAGGACTCCACCGGCCATTGCTGCGAGGGCTTTCGCGAGCTGATGTGGACTGCAACGAGCCTGCGCACGGCGCTTTTTCCCATACGATCAAAGACGCGGTCCCGAAGCGCTTCGCAGGCGGGTGGGTCGGGATAAACTTTCACGGGTGGCAGAGAGCCCTCGAGGCCAATCACCCGCCCGTGCTCCCAGACCCTTTCGACCTCATGCTTTTTTTGAAGCACACTCCCGGGCAGGTTGTCTCCCCCTCCTTCCGGGCCTTCACTCCGGATAAAACGCTTTGGACGGAGATTCCTGACAAGAGCCGCAACTCTCGCAGAACAAGGAGTCGACGGGACAATCACAATATCGAACCTCTCCCTGCGCAGGCGCAAAATCATCATCGCTTTCTGCATCGCACCGCGAACCACGCCGGCCATCGAATCGTGGTGACTCTGCTTGGAATAGACGGCCAGCCCTGAGACGTGAGGATTCCGATCCAGCACCGCCTGATTGTAGGTGGTGCAGAGCACTGTGAGTCGATCCCCGGGAAACCGGCTGTGGATTCCCTCAAACAGCGGAGTCGTGCAGACCAGATCGCCGATATTGTCCTGGCGGATGACAAGAATCTTGCGCATCGATGACTTCAAGGTCGCGAAGTTTCCCTTCCGCGAAGCGGAATTTTTAGCAGGATGTCGGGCACGCGAGCAGCCAACCTCTCATGACTAGGAAGAAAAATTTGTCTCGGCCTTTCACAAGTCCGACACCCTGCTAGAGCTTCACTTCGAGGGTGGTGAGGGGGAAGTCGTCCGTTCGGAATGGAGCCGCCGGAAGGCCATCGGTGTTGACAAGATTGCAGGTTGGATTGTCAGCCCATGCATAGCGAACGGCGACCGGAGAAGGAACATTTTTGGACGAGACCACGACTTTGTCCCCCTCAATCCTGGCATCGGCCCATACCCACTTGCGGTCTTCTCCGCAGATGGCGAATCCCTCCAACTCACTTGAGGGACTGTTCCTCACCAGTGGCGCGGTCTGGCCAGCCGCCAACCTTACCGGATAAGTTGCGGCCAGAGGGGCAGCGGCCAGCTTTCCTCCCGAGGGGTGGAAGCTCAATAGGACACGGTCTCCCTCGATCTTCTTCGAATCGTAAACGGGGCCGGTGTACGCGATCTCCCTGCCTGCCGTCTTGGCCAGCGCAATCCGTGCCAAGCGGTTCCCGACGTCCTTCTTGTTCTGCGGATGGATGTCTCCGGCTTCGCCGAGGTCGATAAGCACGGCCTGGCCGGTGCCGGGCAGTGCCAGCGCCGACTGCTGGGCCTCGCGAAGCTCGGCCCAGGCACTCTCGGCGGGCTCCTTGAGTTTATCGCGGAAGTTTGCGAGTTGGCAGAAGTAGAAGGGAAGATCCGGCTGCCCCCATTGCTTGCGCCAGTCAGTGATGAGGAGTGGGAAGGCTGTCCGGTACTGATAGGCCCTGGAAGCATTGGATTCGCCTTGGTACCAGATCACGCCGTTGATCGCATAGGGAAGGATGGGATGGATCATCCCGTTGAATAGGTAGGATGCCGCATTGTGGGCACGAGGCGGAGGGGC
>JBGSSC010000478.1:0-2030 GCA_041737265.1 Terrimicrobiaceae bacterium
CGGACCTTCTTCCGGAATATGCTGAGATTCTCGTCGGCACCCGGAATATCCATTTTATTGGCAACGACAGCCGCGGGTCGGGAGGCGAGCGTTGGGTCGTAGAGTTTAACCTCACGGCGGAGCGTGCGGAAGTCGGAGACCGGGTCGCGTCCTTCGGATCCTGCCAAATCGATAACGAAGAGAAGCAATTTGCACCGGACGATATGGCGGAGAAATTCGTGGCCTAGGCCGCGATTGTCGTGGGCTCCTTCGATGAGGCCGGGGATGTCGGCGACGGTCGCCCGTGAGTAGCCTGGAAGCTCCACGACACCAACCATCGGGTTCAGGGTGGTGAAGGGATAGGAAGCCACTTTCGGATGTGCGGCCGAAATGGCACCAAGCAGGGTGCTCTTCCCCGCGTTGGGAAAGCCCACAAGTCCCGCATCCGCGATCGTTCGGAGTTCAAGTGCGAACCAGCCCTCTTCGCCCGGATAGCCCTCCGTCGTGCGGCGGGGCACGCGGTTTACCGAGCTCTTGAAATGGGTATTCCCCTTCCCGCCATCGCCGCCCTCGCAAAGCACAAGTCGCTGACCCGGAACCGCCAGATCCGCCATCGGTTCGAGTAACCGGAGGTCCAGCTTAGGGCGGGGAGTCTGAGGCTCGTCCTCCGGGAAAACATCCGCCTGAAGACCCCGCGGGCGGAATGCCTCCGGCAGATCATAAATCAGGGTTCCCACGGGGACGCGTACAACTGTTGGCTTTCCATTGCGTCCGTGCTTGTTCTTTCCCTGCCCGTGGGTCCCCCGTTGGGCACGGAGATTGGGGTCATAGTAGAGCGAGGCGAGGTTATCGGTATTGGGATCGGCCTCGAGGATGATTGCTCCGCCGTCTCCGCCATCTCCGCCGTCAGGACCTCCGCGTGGCACAAATTTCTCGCGCCGAAAGCTGCAACACCCGTCTCCGCCGTCTCCGGCTTTGGCATGGACCCTGACTTGATCAACAAATTTCACAATAAATCAGACGAGAGTCCGGTAGAGGGCTTCGGTCTGGGCGGCAATCGCAGGCCACCCGAAGATGGATTCGACACGGCGCCGGCCGGCTGCACCAAAGGCAATGCGGCGGGCAGGGTCGGCCATGAGTTCGTTGACGCGGGCAGCGATATCCTTCGAAAAGCGTTCGGGGTTGGCGGGCTCGAACGGGTCGGAACTGGAGGGCTCCATGGGCACCAGATAGCCGGTTTCACCATGAACGACGACCTCTTTGATTCCACCGGTGGCAGTGGCAACGACAGGAACCCCGCAAGCCATGGCCTCCAGGTTGATAATCCCGAACGGCTCGTACACCGAGGGACAAACGAACGCTGCAGCGTGAGCATACATTTCTACCTTGGCGCGGGTGTCGAGAATTTCCTCGATCCAGACAACCCCCGGCCGGGATGCCTGGGTCTTCGCGAGGGCGGACTTCATCTCGGCAGCGATCTCCTGAGTGTCCGGCGCACCGGCGCAAAGAACGACCTGAAACCCCGGATCCATATATTTGATGGCATTCACAAGATGCATGATTCCTTTCTGGCGGGTGATCCGGCCGAGAAACATCACATAGGGCTCAACAAGATTCACGCCGAGGCGCTTGAGAGCGGCACGGCTCTCGACCGGACGGTATTCCTGCAGGTCGATCCCGTTATGGATGACATGGATCCTTGTGGGATCGATGGCGAAATTGGCGAGAAGGTCTTTCCGGGTTTCCTGCGAAACGGCAATAACTGCGTCTGCCATCTCCAGTGCGGTTTTCTCAATCCAGCAGGTAAAATCGTATCCCCTGCCGATCTGCTCTCGCTTCCATGGCCGGAGCGGCTCAAGCGAATGCACGGTGATCACGAGGGGAACCCCATAGGCAAGCTTGGCGATGACACCCGCCCAGTGGGTATACCAGGTATGGCAGTGAACAACGTCGGCCGAGATGTCTTTGGTGTTGAAGTCGAGCGAGCGCTGGAGAGCTCCGAAGACCGGGCGGAGGTTGTCGGGACATGTATAGCCCGAAAAATCGATACC
>JBGSSC010000503.1:0-12994 GCA_041737265.1 Terrimicrobiaceae bacterium
GCCGACGACCGAACAGATTGCCAACCGCATCCGCCTGGCCCCCGCGTTCCAGGAATCCGGCCACTTCGACCCGCGCAAGTTCGAGGCCTTTGTGACCGGGCGCTTGGGTCCGCTCGGGATGACCACCCTTCAGGTCGAGGAAGTGACCCGGGATGCCCTGCGCCTTGAGCGCTTGACGGAATTGGTTGGCGGTGCCGCGACCGTGAGCGCGCAGGAGAAGTCGAGAGCACAGCGGATTTTTCAAAAATCCGATCTGGTTGTCTTTCGATTCGCAACGGATGTCGTGGAAGCCCCTGTTTCGCAGGAACAGTCGCGCGCCTTCTTTGACCGGAACGCACAGCTCTTTGTCACACCCGAATCGCTGACGATCGAGGTCGCAAAATTCACTCTCCCGGATGCTGCAAAAGAATCGGATGGAAAGGAACGCATTGCCGCTCTGCAGGACCTCGCGGGCAAGGCATCCGCTTTCTCGGAGTCTGCCAAAAAGGAATCCTTTCCGGAAGCCGCTGCCGCCGCCGGAGCGGCAGTCTCCCAAGTTGGCCCGTTTGACCGTCAGGCTGCCGTCTCCGCCGGCGCCGGCGTTCCTCCCGCAGTCGCGCAGGGGGCGTTCCTTCTGGCTTCCGACCGGGCCGTCAGTGACGTGCTTCAAGCCGGTGATGACTTCTATGTTTTCCGCGTGACTGAGCGGGCCGCAGAGCGTCCAAAAACCTTTGAAGAGGCACGCCCCGAAATCGAAGCCAGGATTCGTCAGAACGAGGTCGCGCGCCTGGTTCAGAGTCAGGCTGCGCGCTCGCTTGCGGAAATTCGCTCAGCGATCAGCTCCGGCAAGTCGATGACGGAAGCCGCCGCCGCCGCGGGGGTGCCTGCCGAAACTTTTTCCGGAGTGGACCCGTCCCAGCCGGAATTGCCTCCCGATCTCATGATCTGCGGGAGAGTCGCTCCGCTGCTTGAGCCCGGTCAGATCTCCAACGCGTTGCCGACAGCTGCCGGACCGGTTGCCGTCGGAGTTGTCAGCCGGGCCCTGCCCGCTGAAACCGATGACGTCGTTGCCCAGATTGCCGAAGGCAAGGGCTCGCTCTTTTTTGCTTCGTGGCTTGCTTCCCGCAGGGAGGCATCGGGTCTCACCTTTCCGCAGGCGCGGACTCAATGAGCGGGAACGCACTGGCCGTGGAGCTTTTTGAAGAAGCCACCGGAGACATCGCTCTCGGGGATCTGGAAGGTGCCGTCACGAAGTACCGGGAATGTGTCTGCCTGGACCCCGCATACTTCGATGCCTGGCACGCGCTGGGAATGGCGTTGATGAAAACAGACCGCATTCCCGAGGCCATCGAGGCCGGACTCCAGTCGGTTGCGCTCCGTCCCAATGACCAGCTCGCATGGTCGAGCCTTTCGCTTTTCCACGTTCGGGCCGGCAACATCAAGGAGGCCGAGGCCGCCGGTCTCAAGGCGCGTGTGATCTCCTGGGGAGGCGATGTGCTTAAAATGCAGGCCGCCGGGGAGGGCTCCAAACAGCAATGAAATCCGTCTTTTATCTCACCACTGCGATCGACTACACCAACGCTCCCCCGCACATCGGCCACGCTTACGAAAAGGTTCTCGCGGACACCCTTGCGCGGGCAAGGCGCCTGGCGGGTGGGGAAGTTTTTTTCCTGACGGGAGTTGATCAGCATGGCCAGAAAGTGCAGCAATCCGCGGCGACGGTCGGTATTCCGCCACAGGAGTTCGCCAACGCTGTCACCGAACAATTCCTGGCTCTATGGCGTCAGCTCGGCATTTCCTTCGATGGATGGGCGGCGACCACGGACGCCGTCCATTCCCGCTGCGTGCGAACGATCCTGACACGCCTCTTCGACGAAGGAAAAATCTACAAGGCGCGCCATGGAGGTCACTATAGCGTGCGGCAGGAACAATTCCTCACCGACAAGGACCGCTCGGAGGATGGAACCTTCGGCCCCGAATGGGGGGAAGTCGTCTATCTGGAGGAAGAGAATTATTATTTCCGCCTCGCCGAGCACCGGGACTGGTTGCTTGGCCTGCTCGAGCGGCGTTCCGACTTCGTCAGGCCGGCATTCCGTCAGACCGAACTCCGGAATGCGCTTTCGCGGTCATCCGGCGACTTGTGTATTTCGCGTCCGAAAGAGCGGCTCTCCTGGGGCATCGAGCTTCCCTTTGATCCCGGCTTCGTGACCTACGTATGGTTTGATGCGTTGATCAACTACCTCAGCTTTGCAGGCTACGGTGCCGATGCACGCTTCGATTCAGTTTGGCCTGCGGACCGGCATGTGATCGGCAAGGACATCCTGGTTCCCGCCCATGGAATTTACTGGCCGATCATGCTTCATGCGCTGGGATTTTCCGACAATCAGATCCCCGGGCTGTTGGTGCACGGCTACATCAACCTTGGCGGAGACAAGGTCAGCAAGAGCCTTGGCAATGTGGTGGATCCCTCGGTATTGGCGGACAAATACGGTGCGGAGGTGCTGCGGTACTATCTCATGCGCGAGACCGTCACGGGGAAGGACATGGAATTTTCCGAGGAGCGGCTCATCGCGCGGGCCAACGCCGATCTTTCGAACGGGCTGGGCAATTTGCTCAACCGCTCGCTCAACATGGCGTCACGCTACCGGCAAGGCCGCCTCATCCGGCCTGCGGAGTCTCCCCTCCAACCGGCGGCAGAGGAGGCTGTTCGCGTCTGCTTTGAGCGCTACGCCGAATACGAGCCGCATGCCGCGCTTGAGGCCGCCGGCAACCTTGTTGTGCGGTGCAACACCTATGTCGAGGAAACCGCTCCATGGAAGCTTGCAAAGGACCCGGCACAGGCGGAAAAGCTCGATGAGGTCCTCTATTCTCTCGTGGAATGCCTCCGCATCCTGGCGATCCTGCATGCTCCCGTGCTCCCGGAATCTTCCTCGAAGATGCTCGCGCAACTGGGCATTGCTGATGCGCTGTCCACGCTGAGCTTCGCCTGGGGCGGATTGCCCGATGGTCATACGGTGTCCGCCCCGGTTCCGCTCTTTCCAAGGATAGAGGTTCCCGCATGACGCCTGAGGCCTCTCCCCGTCACCGGCTGGAATACCTCGGCCTCACGGCGGGTTGCAGGCTGATAGCGTCCCTTCCCTTCGGAATGCTGCGGCACATTGCCGCTCTCCTCGGTGCCTGCGTCTGGACGGTTGATTCGCGCGGAAGAAAAATCTCCCTCGCAAATCTGGAGGCAGCGTTCGGAGATTCGCTTTCCTCTGCCCGCCGCCACAGCATTGGCCGCGCCGCCTATCAGTCCTTCGCCCGGACGATGCTCGAGCTTGCGTGGGCACCCAATCTCAACCGCAAAACGGTCTCCCGTCTTGTCGACTTTGAAGGAATCGACCTCTCCCCCTGCAATCTGGACAGGGGCCGCTCGGTGATCTACGCGACGATGCATTACTCCAACTTCGAATGGGTCGGTTTGAGCGGCTCCTACGGAATCCATCCGATGCCGCTCATCGCCCAGGAATTCAAGAATCCCCTGCTCGGACCGGTCTTTGACCGGCTGCGCGGGAGCACCGGTCATCCGATTTTTCCCCGCGAGCGGGCCATGCTCCGCATGCTCAAACACCTGCGATCCGGCGGCAAATTCGGTTTTCTTGTGGACCTCAGCCTCGACCCGAAACTCGGAAGCGTTGTCGTCGAGCAATTCGGCGGGCTGAAGACCAGCATGACCCAGATGCATGCGGCCTTGGCACTTAAAACCGGCGCGGCGATCGTTCCGCTGGAATGCCGGCCTGCCCCCCGGGGGAGATACAAGATGGTTTATCATAAGGAAATCCCGGTTGAGCAGGATGCGACTCCCGTTGAAATCGTCCAGCGGACGTGGAATGCCCTTGAGCAGATTATCCGCCAGCAGCCGGAGAACTGGCTGTGGTCCTACAAGCACTGGAGGTTTTTGCCGCCATCCGGCGATACAGCCCGCTATCCCTTCTATGCCAATCGGGCGAAGCGCTTTGACGCGCTAATCCGGCGGGAGCCGGTGGCAAGAGCGGGTTTGTTGGCAAAGGGCTCCGGTTGAATACAGCCGCCAGTGCCGCCGGAGGCAGAGCCTCGCTAACTATATTTTGCCCGCAGAGCCCGCCCGGAGCGGGCGCTGCGAACCGCGAGATCCAGAATGTGGATCGGGCGGCGTGACCATTCAGGGGTGATCACAAGCGGGGACTTTCCAAGCAGGTGGTCGCGAACGTTTTCATAATAGCGATAGCCTTCGCTTTCGCGGGGGACGATCTCCGTGGTGACCTTCATTCCCTCGCGCGGCTGAATGAGTGTGATGCGGCCGCCCTCGAGCACGATGGCTCCTTCGGTTCCGGAAATTTCAAGCCAGCCCTCCGGACTCCTCGAGGCAATTGTTGTGATTCTCAACGTGAGCCATTGCGATCCCCGGAAGCGCACGACGGCAAAGGCCTCATCCTCGTTGGTGTCGGCTTTCCATTTCGTATGGTCCGCCCAGAAGCCGGTGTGAGCAAAGCCGGAAACCTCGGTCACGGGCGCCCCGATCAGCTGGAGCGAGTATTCGAGAAGGTGCACGCCCCAGTCGAAAAGAATCCCTCCGGAAATTGAACGGCTTGTCCGCCACCAGTCGCCGGGTTTTCTGTAGCCCCCCATGTGGCAATCAATGCGGACGATTTCACCAATGGCTTTCTTTCTCACGAGCTCTGCCGCTTCGAGAATACAACCGTCCCAGTGCCTGTTGTGATAAGTTGAAAGCACAACCTTCGACTTCTTTGCCGCAGCAATCATCGCATCCACTTCGGATGTTGTGATTGCGAGGGGTTTTTCGCAGACGACATGGCGTCCGGCCTTAAGGCATTCGAGGGCGAGGGGAGCGTGCGTGTTGTGTGGAGTGATAATCACCACGAGCCCCACATCCGATTTTTTCAGCATTTCCCGTGCTGTTGAGAATCTTTGGATTTCCGGAAAATCACCTTCTGCCGCGGCAAGCCGGCCCGGGTCGATTTCGGCCACGGCCACCGGGCTCATGCCCGCCCGGCGCATTTCGAGCAAGTGTTGCCTGCCCATATTGAATGCGCCTCCGTAGCCGATGACGCCGACTTTGATCTCTTCCGCTTTGCGGTACTTTTTCATGTGTTGTTGAAGGATCCCGGAAATCAAGAACCGGTTATCCAAATTGCCTCGACGACCGGGGCGTCGGTTGCTTTGCCGCGCGGAATGAAGATCTCAACCATACGACCGGAGCGACCCTCCCTTAGCGGAACCACGAGGAGGTTGGCGATCTTTTTCACCGGGGTTTTCCCTGCATCCGAATCTCGTGCGGAAATCCGGAGATCTTCAGCCGCTTCAGCAAAGAGCAAATTAATCGAGCATGTTGATGCCCCGGCGTTCAGACTGAGTCGGGCCCCTTGCTCCATGGAAATCGTCAAAGGCAATGCGGAAGGCTGGCCGTTCAGAACGACTGATCGTACGCGGTCCGGTTCGGAAAGAGGAACATAGAGCACCTGCTCGGGAGTGCCCCGCAGCGCGAAGCGGACTGCACCGGATTGCGGGAAATGCTCGCGCACATTGATCGGGGAGTGACTTGATTTGTGGGCGGGATCGAAGAGGAGAACCGGCTTGGTGCCGGATTGATAGACGCCGGGCAGTCCCTCCCTGACGTCGAATTCCTTGCCAAGGTGAGCGTGCAGCATGTTCCGGTAGTCCGGGGTAAATACGATGGCACCCTCGGGATACAACATCTGGACTGCTTGTGCCGCTTCCCTCCAGCGTTGGTCCGGCTCGAAAGTGAAAGCTGCGACTGTGGCTTTTCCGCCAAGGACAAGCCCTGTTGCAACAAACATCCCCAGCAGAGGTCGCAATGGACGTAATCCCGCAAAGGTGAGTATTTGGAAAAGCAGCATCCCGGCCATAAACGCGACCGGCATGGCGAGAAACGCTGTGATGCGGCGGGGAGGGGATCCAAGCACCAGACAGAAGAGGTAAAACCCGAGTGCCAACAGGGTCGCTGCAAACAGCGTCTTCGTCTCCGTGGAAGACATCTTCCGCAATACGAGCGGCAGCCCAAGAATCAGCATGAGCACCGACAGGAAAACCACCCCGTCCACCCGGAGCAGGGGAAATGGAAAGGCGAAAGACATCGCCCCGAAAACCCCCTCGATCGATTCGAAAACCTCGCCGTATTTTTCGTCATACCCGCCGGCGACTCGGGAGAGTTGAACAAGGACCGGCGCATAAAGAACCGCAATGCCGAGTCCGCTGCCCGCACCGGCAACGAAGGTTTGCCGGCAGGGGCGCATGAGGAAGAGCAGGAACATCAGGCACCCGCCGAAGAGCACGTAAAACGGAAGGGTCCACGTTCCAAGCGCCGTGGATATCCCAAGAAGCCAGAGGTGGCGCGACCTCCGGTCGCGTAGAAACCCGTGGAAGGCAACCAGCCCGCAGACCGCCGCAAGGGTCAAAAATCCGTAGCCGCGGGCTTCAAAGACCTTCGTCAAATGCATCGTATTCAGCGCAGGTAAGGCAAACGCGACAGCACCCGCCAATGGACTGCCCAGCCGCCAGAAGAAGGCAGCAAGGATGCTCATTGCCGCTGCGACTGAGACAAACGACCAAAACCGGGCACGCAGAGGATGCAGGGAGGCCGATCCCGGCGTGAGTGAGTTGACCACACTGAAGAAAATGTGGTTTTTTGCGAGGTTGTAGGTGGTGGCTGCAACGAAGGGCCCGCGGGCGCAATACGCACGCACCGAGCCGATCTCATCCACCCGGAGCGAGGCATGGGACATGGCAACCGCAGTTTGCCCGAAGTGAATCGCAGCGGGGATCATGACCGCAACCGCAAGGATTGCTTCCCATCGGATCAGGAACCTCTGCCGCTCGTGCAATCCTGCACTGAGCTTTCCGTACCAGCCAAGTGGCACAGTTGCCAGCCAGTCGGAAATTTCCGGCAGATCGCTCACTGCCCTCCACGCAAACAGGCCGGCAATCGCGAAGCCCGTCACGCGCAGTACCCAGGCCAAGCCACTGGGAACAAAGGCCGAGAGAGCAAATAGAGCGAGCACGGCCGGCAGAAGGACCAGGCAGTGCCCCCGGGTGCGGAAAAAAACCCTAACGAATCTGGAAAGTGCCTGCTTCAATCCCGGGTGACCGGCGGTGTCCGCCGGCCGGCGTGAAAGGGAATTACTTCCCCTCCGGTGGTTGCGGGGTCGCGAAGTAGCGTTTGGTCTCGGAGGCAACCACACCGCTGAGCAGGAGCAGTGCCACCAGATTCGGGATGGCCATCAACCCGTTCATCATGTCGGAGAAATTCCAGACGGCATCGCTTTTCCACACGCATCCGGTGAAGACTGCCACCACCCAAAGGATTCGATAGTAAAAAACGGATTTGATCCCAATGAGATACTCGATGGCTTTCTCGCCATAATACGCCCAGCCCAGAATGGTGGAGAACACGAAGGTCAGAAGACCTAAAATCAGGATTGCATCTCCAAATAGTCCCAAATGATGGAAGGCCTTGTCGCACAGTCCCGCCTTGGTTTCGCCCGCCCCCTGCCAATCACCGGAACTTACGATCACCAGCCCGGTGAGAGCGCAGACGACGACTGTGTCCCAGAATGTTCCTGTGCTGGAGACCAAAGCCTGCCGCACCGGATCTTTTGTTCTCGCGGCAGCAGCCACAATCGGAGCACTGCCCATGCCGGATTCATTGGAAAAGAGACCGCGGGCGATCCCATAGCGCATGGCCTCGGCGATCCCGGCACCGACAAAACCGCCGACGGCCGCATGACCGGTGAATGCGGATGATACGATCAATGAAATTGTTGGCCCGATCTTATCCCAGTTGAATGCCAGAATGACCAAACAACCGATCACATAGAAAAAAGCCATGAACGGCACGAGAAACGAGCAGAAGCGGGCGATCGAGCGGATCCCGCCAAGGATGACCGCTCCGGTCATCGCGGCAAGAATAAGGCCCATCCAAAGTTTGATCGAGCTGTCTGCCATTTCAAATGGCAAAACATCTTTTTTGGCGACGACCATGTCTGCGATGGCGTTGGACTGGGCCATGTTCCCGATTCCAAAGGCAGCGATGGCGGTGAATATGGCAAACAAAACCCCCGCCCACTTTGCGTTCAGAGCACGCTCCAGAACATACATGGGACCGCCCGACATCTGACCACGGGAATTGGTCACACGGTATTTCACGGAAAGCAGGGCCTCGGCGTATTTGGTGGCGATGCCGAACACACCTGTGAGCCACATCCAGAGGACAGCGCCGGGCCCACCGATGAGCACGGCACCCGCAACTCCAAAAATGTTGCCCGTTCCAATTGTCGCGGCCAGCGCGGTCATCAAGGATCCAAACTGGCTGATGTCGCCCGGTGCTCCCGGCTCCTTGGAGATGGAGAGTTTGATGGCCCGGCCCAGGTATCGTTGGATGAAGCCCGTACGCCACGTCAGGAAGAGATGAGTGCCAAAGAGAAGGACCACCAGCCACGGTCCCCAGACAAATCCAGCGCCCGCAGCAATCCACTCGTCAAGTTTATCCATGGCCGCGTATTTACGGGGCTCGCAGCCATAAGCACAAGAATTGTTTTGGTAGCCGCGCCCGTGACGGCGTGGAGGGAGAGACTCGAATGAATGGTGGAAGCTGCCGTCCCGCTAGTTTTTGACCGCAAGGTCTTTTGCAAGCATCGCGAGCGCGGCACGGCCCCTTGCTCTTGCCTCCTTGTCGTCTGGTGTCCGGGAAGGCAGGGCGAGACCTTTCCGGATCTCGGCAGCCGCCTCGGTTGTGCGTCCGAGCTTGGCGAGTGCCCGGCCGTATTCGATGTGATCCATGGGTCCGCTGGCACCTGACGCGATGGCCTTGCGGAAGCACTCGGCCGCCTGTTCATTGGATGCATCCGGGAATTTTCCGAACAGAGTTTGGGCGAACGCTTTCAGCAGCGGGCTGAGGTTGGCAATTTCGAAATGCCAGCGGCCCAGCACATGCCATGCGAGGGCTTCGGAGGGATCGAGGCGTGCAGCCGCCTCGGCTTCCGCGCGGATCTCCCGGGACATTTCTAACTGGCGCCGCGGCGACTCGAATGATGCGACCCTCCCGAGGGCAATCGATAGACTTAGCCGGGCCTTTGGATTATCCGGGGCCAGATCCGCCGCACGTCGTGCTGCTTCCAGAGCTTCGGTACCGAGTGTCCGCCGTTCGGCCTTTGAGTCCGCGGAGGTGGCTGCTTGCGAGCAGGCTCGTGCCAGGCGCCAAAGGGTTTCCGGCTGATCCGGCACAAGGCGGTTTGCGGCCAGGTACGCCTCGCGGGCCTGGCGGTAATCGCCGCGTTTCTCAGCAGCCTCTGCAGAGGCAAGCAGCGCAGGAACCTCGGACCGGAGCTCCCCGCTTGCCAGGCAACAGCCCAGAAGCCAGGCCGCGAAATACCTCACGCCTTGCGGAAAAGGTAGTGGCTGACAATCCATTCCGAGCCGTCGCGATATCCCCACAGCTCGGCGCAGGACAGAAAGAAGACCCGCCAGTAGGCGCGCCACTTGCGGGCGTTCGCCGCACCATACGTCGCAGCAAGGATCGGAAGAATTGCGGCCTCGTTCTCATCGAATTTTTCGAGCCATGCCTCAGAAGTCCGCCCGTAGTGGGTACCGCTGACCCTCCAATGGCGTTCAATCCGGAGGTCATCCTGGAAATAAAGCAGAAGATGATCGGATGGCATCGTTCCTCCTTCGAAAAAGTAACGCGTGATCCAGTCGGAGGGATCGGTTCCCTCGAAGTGGTAGGCGAAGCGAAGGTGGGTGAAAATATGCACAAAAATCCGGCCTTCCGGCTTGAGCCAGGATGCAACCTTCGCCATGAGCCGGCGGTAATTTTTCATGTGCTCGAACATCTCGACCGAGACCACCCGGTCAAAGGCTGATTGTTCCGCCTCAAAGTCGTTCATATCGGCAGTTACGATCTCGACATTGGCCAGACCGAGCTTGAGTGCACGGGCTTCGATAAATTCCCTTTGGGTGCGTGAATTCGATACTCCCGTGATGCGGGAGCCGGGGAATTTTTCCGCCATCCAGAGGGTGAGGCTGCCCCAGCCGCAGCCGAGCTCGAGGATGCGGTGTCCGTCAGCGATTTGGGCCCGTTCGCAGGTGAGGGCGAGCATTGCCTCTTCCGATTCTTCGAACGTCGTGGACTCCGACTTCCAGTACCCGCTGCTGTATTTCATTC
The DNA here is from genome assembly GCA_041737265.1 of Terrimicrobiaceae bacterium. Classification (GTDB taxonomy): domain Bacteria; phylum Verrucomicrobiota; class Verrucomicrobiia; order Chthoniobacterales; family Terrimicrobiaceae; genus JBGSSC01. The sequence goes on from JBGSSC010000503.1 coordinate 10,199, forward strand.
GCGGCCCGAGCACCAGTTGGAAGAACTCTGTGGGAACCTCGTAGTGTTGCTCGTTGGCCTGTGCTGTTTTCACAGCGATCGGACTCGCATCAAGCCGGTCAATAAAGGTTAGCAGTGCCGCCTGCTGCGCCTCGGGGTCGCCGGTGTCTTCGTCTGCAAGCTTTTTTGCAAGGAGGCGGCGGATGCCGAATCGGATGGCGGCGTCCGGCAGCAAATCCCGTGATAACAAATCGTCCAGGTTGATCATCGCAGCACTTTACGTATGGGAGGGAGTCGGGGAACGGATTTTTTACGATTTCGATCCGGCTGTCATCGAGCTAGCAGGCTGTCGGACTTTCCAGTCCGAGTGGAAAATTGGCTCAAACGTTTGTTCCGCTGCGGCTTTCCCCCACCAGACAGCCTGCTGAAACGGCACTTCGTGCCGCAACATCGGGCAAAAATGGTGGTTTTTCTTCCGCGAAGCGGAAATTCAGCAGCCTGTCTGGAAGAGGGCTTCTTTTTGCTAAAAAGTTATTGAGGAAAGAAGGCATATTTATTTCAAGTCCGACAGGCTGCTAGGGGATCTTCTTTTGCCAGCGACTTCGCCAATGCGAGCATGGCTTCCCGGGGGTCATCCTCGGCTTCGAGGAAGTCCCACGGTTTGGGGGTCGCGAACAGGCGGGCCTGGGCCGGGGTCGGGTTTGGCGGGCGCTGTTCGACGGGCAGATATGTGGTCAACCGATAGACGATGTAAAACCAGTCCCATTCGTCTCTGTTTGCGAGAGCCAGCCCGACAATGTTACTCAGTTTCGGGAGATCCGGAGCTATCAGGTAGTCGCGAATTTGAACGGCAAGTTCCACCCTTTCGTTTTTCCCAAGAAATAAAGCCAGTTGTTCCCGTGGTTGGCATTCCGCTGCGAAGAGATATTCCAGAACCCGCGTGCGTACGTTATCCGGGCCCTCGAGGGACGAACAGATTGTCTCCAACTCAGAGGGGCGATACCCCTCAGGATTCCCCATCAGCCCGCGCGAAAGATGTCCAAGTTGTTCTTCGAATGCGCCGATTCCGGGCTCGAACGCCTCGTAGACCACCCCGTCGATTCCGAGATCCCTGAATGTCTGCTGGTCCTGAAGCAATGCCGCTGTGTTCGGCTGCGGCAAACTGAAGCAGGATTGAATCATGAGGTTCTCGAACACATAGAGCCTTCCTTCATACCTTCTCCTCCATTCCGTCAGCTTCTCCAGCAGGTAAATGTTGACCGGCTTGTTCCTTGCCTCCGGGTCGTGGCTGTCCGCCATCCGCTCCACCGGTCCAAGTTTGTGACTGACGCCCAGCGGCACCCAGCGGTGCCGAAGGTGCGTGTCGAACATTACGGCATCGATATGTTGAAAAATCCCCATGTCTTCCGGCGGACGAAACCGGCCGATATACGCGAGAAAGTGAGTGGTAACCGGTTTTCCACACCGCAGAATTTCCTCCACAGCAATCTCAAGGAAAGGCTGCCATTGCCCGACTGCGTCAAGAGCCCTGCATCCCTCGCACTCACAAAGCAAGAGACCGTCGGCCGTCGCCAGCAAAAGATTATCCTCCGGTTCCACCCCCTCGTTCAAATAGCGTCTTGCGCCCTCCCGGAATTCCCTCAGGGAACCCGGATTCGTCGCGCATAGCCGCGACTCGCATTGGACGCTCTGAAAATGCGGGTGTCCTGCCCGGTCGACCGCGAACACTCCCGGATCGGCATTCGGGGTGAACGCGAGGAAACTGTACAGGTATTGGACCAATTCGATTCCGTGGTCGCGGCAGAAGTCCCGGATGACAGGAGAATGCTCCCGGTACCCGTATTGGGGATGCACGACCAATGTGTTCATCCTCCATTGAACGAGACGATCGAGGAGACGCCGCACCTGCCCGGGCCGGTGCCGTGACAAGGATTCGCAGACATTGATGCCGCGAATCCTGAACGGTCCCGGCGGCCGCCCCCCGATGAGTCCCGGCGACGGAGCTGTAATGGAAGTGGTGATCATTTCAAAATCCCTGTGAGTTGCCGGACAGCCTCAAACAGAGCAATTCCCGCCGCGGTGGCAAGGTTCAGGCTGCGGGCTTCCGGCTGCATCGGGATTGTGAGGCAGGAATCAGGATTTGCATCGAGGAGGCTCTGCGGGAGTCCTCGCGATTCCCGTCCGAAGATCAGTGCGTCCCCCCGCTCGAAGGAAGCCTCCCAATAGGGTTTTGTCCCTTTCGTGGTGAGAAGAAAATACCTGGTGGCTTCCCCTTTCAAAAAAAAATCATCAAGGCAGTTCCATTCCCGGATATCACATTTTGCCCAATAATCCATGCCTGCACGCTTCAAGGCGGACTCCGAGGTTGAAAAACCCAGCGGGCCGATGAGGTGCAGACGGGCGCCTGCGGCCAGACAAAGCCGCGCGATATTCCCCGTATTCGGCGGGATTTCGGGTTCGACAAGGACAACGTGAAGCACCGGCTACCAGATCTCCACAAGGGTGCCTTCCGGCACGAGAGCGAACAGCTTCCTTGCGTTGCCGACGGGGAGCCTCACGCAACCGTGCGATGCGGGGTAGCCAGGCAGGGAACCCGCGTGAAGCCCGAAGTCCGAGCACGATAGCCTTAGATAGTAAGGCATCCGCGCATCGTAGAGTGTCGATTGCCAGTCTTTATATTTATTGGTCACCACGTAGCGGCCGGTGGGAGTCGGGTGACTTTTCCGTCCGGAGGAAATCGATGTTTCAAGAATGATCTCGTCGCCCTGGAAAAGCGTGGCCCTCTGCGCAGCCAGTGACACGGCCAGGCGGAAAGTG
>JBGSSC010000507.1:0-3620 GCA_041737265.1 Terrimicrobiaceae bacterium
AGGACCTCTTGGCCGCAGAGTGGCTCATGCGGGAAGACTCACCCGTCTTTCTCCCTGCTGTTTTTCACATATCCCTAGCGCTTGATATATGATGACGTTATCATGAGAACAATCATCGATTTGCCGCCGGAACAAATCCAAGGTCTGGATGGGTGGTGCAAGCGGGAACGGATCTCACGAACAGAGGCCGTAAGGCGCGCAATAGCGAACATGCTCTCCACGCAGCGCTCCGAACCCCGGGCCGATGCATTTGGCGCATGGGCGGGAAAAAAAGTGGACAGTAGGAAGTTCGTCGAGTCGCTTCGCTCGGAGTGGGGTCGGTGAAAGCGGTTTGGGACAGTGACGTGCTCATCGAATGCAAAGGATTTTGACAAGACCCACCCCATGATCAGGATCCCGTACTGATAAGCGGATTTCGTGGCTGACGGAGTCAATCCGCACTCAACTGCAGCCGCAACGGCCGGGCTTGCAATCCAGGATTCAAAATCCTCACCTTCCAGGGATGGAAGCACCAAGCGGCGAGGATAGCCGCTCGGAATCGAAAGCCCTGGGATGGCTTCGCCTTGAATGGTCATGCCGCCTTCCGCCTCCGCAAGGCCTATGGCGGGACGTGTCCGCCTCCGCTGAAGCTGCGGCGTGACGAGGACGGCGGGATGTGGAACGAGAAGCCGATTTTTTCTCCATGTTTTCCTTCGTGTTCTTCGTGCTCTTCGTGGTGAATTTTCCCGTTTCTTAACAATGGGAGTGCCGCCAATCCGCCTTCGCATGGCCTACGGCGTGACATGTCCGCCTTCGCGCAAAGCAAAGACACTCGTTGACAGGATTTACAGGATGAACAGGATTTTACTGGACTGAGTTTATTTGGAGTTCAGTGGGCGCATCTCTGATGTTCTCAATCATTGACATAAACGCATTTTTATGCGCATATGCTCCTATGAGGACCACAATTGATCTTCCCGACGAACTCTTTCGGGAAGCAAAAACCAGAGCGGTGCAACAAGGGACGACTCTCAAAAACCTGATGACCCATTATATTCGGTCCGGTTTGGGAGCACCGGGAGCTTGTCCCCCACCAACGCGTCGCAGCCCGCCCCCTGTGGCAATTCACCGGAATCCCGGGGAGGCCCGATCCCCAGCACTCACCAACCGGCAGTTGAGCGCAATTCTCGAAGAAGAGGATATCCGTGCCAGCCGCAAGGCGGAATCACAATCCCGGATTAGGAAATGACGGATCTTCCCGATGTCAACGTCTGGCTGGCTTTGGTGGACGAAAACCATATCCACCACGAAAGTGCATGCGCGTATTGGCAAGACCGGTCCGCTCCGGAAATCGCCTTCTGCGGAGTGACCGCACTGGCCTTTCTTCGGCTAAGCACTCATCCGAAAGTCCTCAGCCGCCCGCTGACTTCAGGCGAGGCATGGGACATTTATCAACGCTATCGCATGGAGGTGGGATTTATGGTTGATTCCCCGGAAATCGACCGGGGCTTCATGGATCTGACGCGCCGGATGGATTTCCCACATCATCTCTGGACGGACTGCTATCTCGCTGCCCTGGCACGCTTCAGAAACTGCCGGATCGTTTCCTTCGACACCGATTTCAACCGCTTTCCCGATCTGAGCTTTCTTCATCTTGCACCCAGCCCCTAATCCGGCGGGAGCCGGTGCCAAGGGTGGGTTTGTTGGCAAGAGGACCCGGTGAGAAACGGGTGCCAGCGCCGCCGGATTAGAAAAATTTTGCTTCGCAAAAAGTTTTGATCCACAGGGAAGCCGCCTTCCGCTCCCCATGGACCGAGGTGGGTCACCTCGATCCGCCACGAATCCCTCCCTCTGCATTCTTGCATCGAAGAAAATCCCCAGATCAGTTGACACGCACCGGCCCCGGTGTCGTGCCCTTCGGGCTGCCCTTGGCAGTCTACCGAGCGGCTGCCCTCGCCGCCTGGTTGGGATTTTCGCCCACCTGTCACGCCGAAGCCATTGCGAAGGCGGATTGGGATTTCATCAGTGGTAAAACCCTTCCTTTTTGCTCCCGCCGACACGTCGCGCCTTGGGCCTGGCGGAGGCAGATGACCTGACCATCTGGAATTACGCGAAGGGGCACGGCTTGGTCAGGATGCACATATCAGGTCAGATTCCGGCCGAACTACGGACTTGAGGATCTGCTTGGCTTCATGGACGAAGGGGCCTCATGCTGCCATCCCTTTAAAGATCGGGAATAACTTCCGGAACTGCTGGACAAAATCCTGAAACACCACCTCGACCAGCAGTGGTAGGACTCGGCACTGAGCCCCCTGCGGGGATGGAAGGTCTCGGGACAGACCCCTCAGCCGAAGGTTGAAGATTGATAATCCCGTGGTCTCATCGTATCATTCTCCAATGAAATGCTGGTCGAGTTGCCCGGAGGTGGAGCAAAATCCCGGAGTGGTAAGCGGGGTTTTCGTTTTCCGAGGGACCCGGATCCCAGTGCGGGCTCTTTTCGAGAATTTGGAGGATGGCGCGACTGTAGGTGATTTTCTGGAATGGTTTCCCGGAGTCAAGCGGCATCAAATTGAAGCGGTGTTGGAATTCGCATCCGAAACTCTTGGTGAGTCTTTGGCTGCATGAAAATTCTGTTTGACCAAGGCACACCGGTCCCTCTCCGCGATTCACTTCATCCGCACACGGTGGACACCGCTGCCGAGATGGGCTCGGCTGGGCTTTCCGATCAGTGCACATTAGAAAGCCCGGTCCTCGCTCGCTCCGCTCTCTGCGTTGCATGTGGTTAAAAAACTTCCCTGAGTTATCCGCCATTGGCGGCTAAAACATTCTCTATCCCTGTCTCGGCATCGTTCGTGTATGGGGAAAGGCAATAGATGGAACAATGGTCATGCCGCCGTTGGCGGGAGCTGGGACGATGGTTTTACCACTTATAAATGCAATGGGACCGCCGCCAATGGGCGGCTTCGGAGAGGAGGCGGGAACCGGCCTGCCGGTTCTGCGGTCTGTGTGAGAATGGTGCCTCCGGCCAGCAGGCTTGCCGAGGTCACCTTCACACACAGACCCGGAGCGCTGTGCGATCCTCGCCTCCTCTCCCTCTGACACACCGGAGGACGGGGCCGTTGCCACGGCCAGATAAGTGTTCCATCAGTGGTTAATATCTTCCATGAGATCTCCGCCATTGGCGGGAAGACAATTCTTTATCCATTTCTCTCAATGGTCCGTGTATGAGAGACAGATGACAAACGAATTGTCCGAGAAAGAAGGGTTTATCCTGATGGGAGCTGCGTTTGAGGTGCACGCAACCATCGGCGGAGGTATGGCCGAGGAAATTTATCAAGAATCCCTGGAGATCGAGTTGGGCTTGCGCTCCATCCCTTTTACGACCAAAGCGCCCTTGGGCATGTCTTACAAAGGGCGGACTCTTCGTAAGGAATATTTCCCTGATCTTCTGGTCAAGGCAGATATCGTCGCCGAGTTGAAATCTGTCGCCAAGCTCTTGCCTCTCGCCGGTCACATCAAAGTGCACCACCTGTGGTCACATCAAAGTGCACCACTTCGGATGAGGTTTTTTTAGTTTATTTTCTGGCGTGATGCAAGCGGTGCTTTGGTCGTCGTTTGATGGCGGCGGAGCCGCGATTTTC
>JBGSSC010000527.1:0-2999 GCA_041737265.1 Terrimicrobiaceae bacterium
ACGTATGCCATCGGACACATGGCGGAAAAATACTATGCGGGCGGTCGCAAACTCACGGCTCCCGATCTGAAAAAACTCATCGAACCCCTCCAAGGCCAGGCCCGCGAACTTCATGCGCGATATCTGCCGGAAATCCAGGAACGGGCCAAAACGCTCGACACCGCAGCGATCCTCTCCCTCGTCCGCGGTACCACGCCCGTCTAATCCGGCTGGGGCTGGTGCTCAGGGTGGGGGTGTGGGCAAAGGGACCCGGTGAGAAACGGGTGCCGTCGCCGCCGGATTAAAATATTTTGCTGCGCAAAATGGAGAACAAAGACCAGGTTACGGTCTCCATGGATGCATAGCGGCATCAGCTCCATAATTTTATCCTCTGCATCCCTTTGCTTCCTTCCCATCCTTAGAAAGCCTGGCCGGCGCTTTGCGTCCGTTGCAGGCGTGAGGCCCTGCATCGTTTCGGGAAATCTTGCGCCTATTGCGCAGGATTGAAGCGGTAAGCACGCATTGCCCCTTTCAGGGATTCCGGGATTGAAGGCCTGTCTGCCGCCACTTAATACTTAACCCTATGAGCAAAGCGAAACCACTGACCCAATTGCCCGCATGGAAGGCACTCACCGCGAATCATAAAAAGATCAAGGATGCCACCCTGCACGGGCTTTTCTCGGAAGATCCGAAGCGTGGCGAAAAGCTCACCGCCACCGGCGCCGGTCTCTTTCTGGATTATTCGAAAAACCGGGTCACCGGCGAGACCCTGAAGCTCCTCGTCCAACTGGCGGAGCAATCCGGGCTCAAGGCCCGGATTGAGGCCATGTTCAGCGGAAAGAAAATCAATATCACCGAGAACCGGGCGGTCCTTCACGTTGCCCTCCGCGCTCCAAAAAATGCGAAGATCCTTGTCGATGGCAGGAACGTCGTGCCGGAGGTTCACGATGTGCTCGAGAAGATGGGCAAATTTGCGGACCGCGTACGCAGCGGCAGGTGGAAGGGCCACACCGGCAAACGCATCCGGAACGTCATCAATATCGGCATCGGCGGCTCGGATCTGGGCCCCGTGATGGCCTACGAGGCCCTCAAACATTACAGCAAGCGGGACATGACCTTCCGCTTCGTCTCCAATGTTGACGGAATTGATTTTGTGGAAGCGACCCGGGACCTGAACCCCGAGGAGACCCTTTTCATCGTCTCCTCGAAAACCTTCACCACCCTGGAGACGATGACCAATGCCGGGAGCGCCCGGGACTGGCTGGTCGGGGGGCTGGGCGGAAATCAAAAAGCGGTCGCCAAGCATTTCGTCGCGGTTTCTACCAATGCGGAGAAGGTATCCGCGTTCGGTATCGACACCGCCAATATGTTCGGTTTCTGGGATTGGGTCGGCGGACGCTATTCGATGGACTCCGCCATCGGCCTTTCAACCATGCTCGCCGTGGGGCCGGAAAATTTCGCCAAACTCCTCTCCGGGTTCCATGCGATGGACAAACATTTCCGGACCACTCCCTTCGAGAAAAACCTGCCTGTCCTCATGGGCCTCCTCGGCCTGTGGTATAATGACTTCTTCGGCGCGCAAACTGTCGCCGTCCTGCCTTACGAGCAATATCTCAAGCGCTTCCCGGCCTACCTCCAACAACTCACGATGGAGAGCAACGGCAAATCCATCAACCTCAGTGGCCACAAGGTGGGCTATGACACCGGCCCGATCTATTGGGGCGAACCGGGCACAAACGGCCAGCATTCGTTTTACCAACTCATCCACCAGGGCACGCGTCTGATCCCCTGCGATTTCATTGCCTTTGCAAAAGCGCTCACGCCTCTGGGCCGTCACCACGATATCCTCATGGCCAATGTCCTTGCGCAGGCCGAGGCCCTTGCTTTTGGAAAATCGCCCGCGCAGGTCAAAGCCGAAGGGACCCCGGACTGGCTCGTCCCCCACCGCGTCTTCGAAGGCAACCGCCCGTCGAACACGATCCTTGCAGAACGCCTCACTCCCGAAACCCTCGGCTCTCTCATCGCCCTCTACGAACACAGCGTCTTCACCCAGGGCACAATCTGGCAGATCAACTCGTTCGACCAGTGGGGCGTCGAACTCGGAAAAGCCCTCGCCCAGGCCATCATCCCCGAGCTCGAAAGCAAATCCCCTCCCAAACTCAAACACGACAGCTCGACCAATGCCCTCATCAAGCGCTACCGCAAGATGAAGGGTGCAAGGTGATACGCTCGAAGGTCGCTCCTGATTCCAGAAAAATTTCGGGATGACTTCACTCCAAGGCTTGGAGCTGTCCACCGGAGATGCTGCGGTTGTCAGCATTTTTGACGACTTCTCAAAGTGTATCCTGCACGTTGCACCAGGCGCAGAGCGAATCGTTCCCGAATCGGAAAATCATCCGGATGAGCCGGTTTTGGTGATGGCCTGCGTCTTGTTTTGGTTGTTCGGGCAAACACCGGAAACCGTGGCTTTGGCGGCGAAGGGATTACGTCAACTTCACGCCCTGCACAGCTTCAATTCCCGCGAGCACCACTGGCTTCGTGCCCTCGATCAATGGAGCAAACGCAACTTCAATGCCGCCGCACAGGAATTTGAAGATCTCACCACAGCCTTCCCGGAGGACCTGCTCGCGGCCAAATCCGCCGAGTTCATGTATTATATCCTCGGGCAGCAACACAGCGGCCAACGCTTTCTCGAGCACATGCTGCGACTCCGCCCGCTCCATCAGAACGAGGCAGACTTCCTCGCCATGGAAGCTTTTGCGCATGAACTCTGCGGCGACCTCAAGATGGCCCGTTCCCGCGCCGAGGAATCGCTGACCCTATTACCTGGAACCGTTTGGGCACAACACGCCATGGAGCATGTTTTGCTTTGGGAAGGAAATGATGACGCCGCACTCCAACTCCTCACCAGCTGGACCTCCGACTGGAAAGCCTGTGCCCGTCCGGTTCATTCACACAACGCATGGCACTTGGCCCTGGCCCGCCTCGACCGCTTGGAAACTGAGGAAGCATGGCGGGTT
>JBGSSC010000553.1:0-1611 GCA_041737265.1 Terrimicrobiaceae bacterium
GGAGGGTCTGGCTGTAGGGTTCGAGCCGCTCGTAAAGGGCGGGAGCACGCCAGTGCTGGCTGGCCCATCCGCCGTAAATTTTGGGGATGCCGGAGCCGGCCTGCTCGCCCACACCCACGAGGCGGAACATTTTGTGCAGGGTGCGATTGCGGCAGTCGTGTTCGCCGCCGCGAATGGCGATCTCCGGCGGGATGCGCATCAGACCGGGATTGCGGAAGCCGAACATATCCGGCCGCTTGACGACGAGCACCGACGCCCGGTCCGAGTAGTCGGCATGGACGAGAACATTCGCCAGAGCCTCGCGGAGGGCGACATGTACCGGGGTCTCGTCTTTGCGTTCGCCCTTCTCCAAGGCGAAGGGGACCTTCAGATCCGCCGTGAGCTTCAGATAGACGCGCCGGTAGAAATCAAAGAGGTTACCCGACCATTTGCCGTCGAGGGTGAACCGGTCCGTCCAGCGGCTCTCGACCTTGGCGGCGGGCCGCTCCTGATAATCGAGCATGTAGTGGGGCAACTCCTCCTGGATGGTGTGCATCCACCCGAACATTAAAAGCCCGGCGAGGGTCAGGCCGCTCTCGCCGCTTTCACGATCCTGCCGCCAACCGCCAAGGTGCCGGAGGAACTCCAGATCCTCCAGCGCATTCCACGGGTGGGCCGAATCCCGGTTGGCAAAGACCTGCCGGTAGGCGCGGAATGACTCTTCACAGAGGTCAGGAAATCCGTAACCGCGTAGGATGCGGTCGTCTCGACTGTCTTCGACCTGCTCGGCGAGCATCCGCTTCACCTCCTCGTCGGGAACGGTTCGATCACCGTCGTTCAGGCGGCGGTAGGTGTGCCCGGATAGCGGGTTGGATGTGAGGTAAACCGGGCGCTGCTTGCGCCTCGCGCGGGGGATCTCGACCACCAGCAACGTGCGGCCATCGAGGGTGACTTCCCGCACCGTCTGATCATTGAGCAGGTTGGCGCTGACCTTTTCCCGGTTGTTCAGTGCGTCGAAAAGCTCCTTGCGCACCTTGGCAACGTTCGCGATTCCCTCCGCTGTGAAGTGGCCCTGCCGTTCGCGCAGGCCGAGAACGACGACTCCTCCCTCAGTATTGGCGAAGGCGCTGTAGGTGGGCCAGAAGTCCTCGGGCACGGCGCCCTGCCCATCGCGGCCGGCCGCGAGTTTGCACTCGAGGTCAACTGATTCGCGAAGGAGTGACAGATCGGCGTGGGAACGGATCTCTATCATGCTGCAGGGAAGGTGGGATTCATTTTGTCAGCCCCCCGATCATGGTGAGGATGCGGTCGGTGACGCCCTTGAGCTCCGCGTCGATCTCGGCCAGCGGGCGAGGGGGTTGGAAGACGTAGAAGTGGCGGTTGAACGGGATCTCGTAGCCGATCTTCGTTTTCTCGTGGTCGATCCATGCGTCGGGCGCGTGGGGCAGGACCTCGCGCTTGAAATACGTGTCCACGTCTTCGGCGAGCGGGACATTCTCGGTGTCGCGCAGGGAGGCATCGGGCACGGGCTTGCCTTTCCCCTTGCCCTTGGTGCCGAGGACGATCTTCCCGGCGGCATCGCGCTCCGGGCGTTCGACGGTGATGGTGCGATACCCAAAGTCCTCGTTTTTG
>JBGSSC010000462.1:0-13067 GCA_041737265.1 Terrimicrobiaceae bacterium
GCCTCTTCAATTTCAAGACGGTTGTTCTTGTCCGGGACTTTTTCGACTCCGTCGTCTCAATGAGGGAGCACCACTTGCGGGAAAACACCATCCACCCGATGGCAATGGTGGAACGGGACCAACTTCGCGGAATGTCCCGGCATCAGCACCTTTGGTTTGTTATCCGCATGATCATGCCGTGGTACTTCAGTTTTTACGCGTCGTGGAAAATTGCTTCGCGGGACAAAACTCTTGGAATCCATTGGGTGAATTACAAACAGCTTTCCGAAAACCCGAAAAAAGTCCTCATGGGAATTCTCAAATTCATAGGAATCCACCGGTCTCCACGATCGATCGAGGCGGCCGTTGCCGAGGTCAGCCGGATGAAGACCCGGCGGAATGTCGCGATCCAGGGGCGGGGCGGGCAGATGCTCGATTCCAGCCAGAAGATTGCGATGGAGGAAATGGCGGCCTTTTATCCCCAGATCGACTTTTCCCAGGTGGGTCTTCCTTCCTCGGAGCCTGATAAGCAAAATGCAGTCGGAAACTGACCGCTCCGCCGGTGGCTGGGACCGTGTGGTATCCGCCAAGAGCGGCTGGCTCAAGCTCGATCTTAACGAGCTGTGGCGTTATCGCGACCTAATCTACCTCTTTGTCCGGCGTGATTTCGTCGCTACATACAAACAGACGATCCTTGGACCCCTCTGGTTCATCATCCAGCCGGTGCTCTCCACAATCGTTTTCACGATCATTTTCGGGCAGATTGCCAGGCTTCCAACGGACAATATTCCGCCTTTTCTATTTTACATGTGCGGCCTCGTGTCATGGGGGTACTTCGCAGACTGCCTGAACCGGAGCGCAGGGACCTTCACCGGCAATGCCAATATCTTTAGCAAAGTCTATTTTCCACGGCTCTCCGTTCCCATAGCCAACGCAATCACCAACCTGATCACCTTTGGAATCCAGTTCTCCGTGTTCCTTGTGGTGCTTGGTTACTTCACATGGAAAGGCGCGCCGATTCAAACGAGCTGGCGGGTGATCGTGCTTCCGCTTCTTTTGTTGCAGATGGCAATGTTGGGCATCGGGTTCGGGTGTATTGTCTCATCGCTCACGACCCGGTACCGCGACCTTGCGATGTTGATGGGATTTTTTGTTCAGCTTTGGATGTATGCGAGCTGCGTGTTGTTCCCCCTCTCGCTCTATCCGAAGGAATGGCATTGGCTGCTTGTTTTGAATCCCATGGTGCCTGTTATTGAAAGCTTCCGCTTTGCCTTCCTTGGAGCCGGAACTGTGGAGGCCTACCAACTCGTATCCGGCGCTGTTGCGAGTCTTGTGATCTTTGTTGTGGGCGTGGTGGTATTCCGCCACGTGGAGAGAACGTTTGCGGACACAATCTGATGCAGGTCATTGAGGCAGATAAGCTGGGCAAACGTTACCGGCTCGGTGTCATCAACCGGGGGATGCTCTACAAAGACATCCAGAGCTGGTGGGCCCGTATAAGGGGAAAAGAAGACCCCAACATCCCGGTCCACGTGGCCCAAAACCCGGCCGCTGTGAGGGGTGACGAGTTCTGGGCATTCCGGGATGTCTCGTTTTCGGTCGGTCAGGGGGAAATTCTCGGCATTATCGGCCGCAATGGAGCTGGCAAGTCCACGCTGCTCAAAGTCCTCAGCCAGATCACGGCGCCCTCGGCCGGTAACTTCAAACTGAAGGGGCGCGTTGCAAGTCTCCTGGAAGTGGGGACCGGCTTTCATGGCGAGCTGACCGGCCGCGAAAACATCTTTCTTAACGGGGCAATCCTCGGAATGTCGCGGGCCGAGGTCAGATCGCGTTTCGAAGAGATCGTGGAGTTTGCCGAAGTGGGCAAATTCATCGATACGCCGGTGAAGCGGTATTCAAGCGGGATGTATGTGCGGCTCGCCTTTTCTGTTGCGGCCCATCTGCAGCCCGACATTCTGATTGTGGACGAAGTTCTCGCCGTTGGCGATGCCGCCTTTCAGCAAAAATGCCTCGGGCGCATGGATGAGGCGGCGTTCAAAGAAGGGCGGACCATCCTTTTCGTGAGCCATAACATGGCCTCGGTCCGGTCGCTGTGTACGCGGGTCATTATGCTCAAGTCCGGGCGGCTGGAGGTCGACGGGGAACCCGGGCCGACCGTGGACCGCTACCTCGACCAAGGGTCGGTTGATTGGGATGTTTCCAAACGTACCGGCTCCGGACGTCTGCGGATCGGCGCTGTCCACCTCGAAGACGCAGGCGGCGGCCGGATGGCCGAATTGGTCGCAGGGCAGCCTTGCAAATTTGTTCTGGGTTTTGAGAATCACGGCCTCGGTCCTCAGGATCGCGTCACAGTGGGGCTCAGCATGCACGGAGCCGGAACGGACCTCTTCGCCAACTACAGCCACTACTCGGGCCGCGAGTTTTCCGGCTTGCCGGCCCGCGGGGCTTTCGAATTCGCATGGCCCAGCGTCGACATCGTGCCCGGACACTACACGTTCGGCATCCGCGTCTTTGCCAATGGCGACCAGCATACCGGCGAGCGCCTGGATACGCCCCCGCCGTTCATGGTCACGATTCATTCCTCGGATTTTTATGGCGCAGGGCAACACGGGGGATTGTCGCATGGAGTCATGCTAGTCAAAGGAGATTGGGCGGTGCGCTCCTAATCCGGCGGGATTGGAAAATTTTGCTTCGCAAAATGGGAGAAAAACCGGGAATCAATTGATGCAAGCTACTTCTCTTCTTGAGCGGGCCATCGCGGCCATCGCGGCCCGCAGCCTCTCCCATTTCGGCCGCTATCGTTTGGATCTGTCCCCCGCCGATCTGCGCTCGTTGAAAATTTCGTTTTCGCAGTTCGGAGAGGATCTCGTAATTGCCGAGCATTTGCTTAATTTGCGGCGTCCAAAACGCGGAATCTACGTCGATGCCGGGTGCTTCGATCCCGTGAAGTTTTCGAACACCCGTCTCCTGCACCTTCTCGGCTGGCGTGGGATAAACATCGACGCCTCCCCGGACGCCATCCACCGCTTCGGGAAGGAGCGTCCGGGCGACATCAACCTCTGCGCAGCACTTGCCGGAAGCGAGGAAACCAACGAGTTCATCGAAACCGAGTCGGGAGCCTCCAGCCGCCTGGCAAAAGGCGCAGCACCGCTTCGCCAGGGAGCCGGTATTCGCGGCCGCACTCAGGTCACCACCCAAACCCTCCGGTCACTTATTGACGCTTCCGCTCTCTCCGACCAGGCGGTGGATTTTCTGGATATCGATTGCGAAGGCATCGACTTTGAGGTTCTCAAGGGATTCGACCTCACTTCCCGCAAACCGGTCCTCATTTGTATCGAGGCGCACGGGGACGAAGAGAGGAACCGCCTTGAGAGCTATCTTGGCGAACGGGGATATCGGTTCATCTGTGATCGCGGGCCGTCCCTCCTTTTCCGGGATGGATCGACCCTCTCCTGACTCCAGTTTCCCTGCCTCGTGGGCTTTCTCAGACTCTATCTTGCGCTCTGCGTGGTGAATGCCCACACCGGGAATCTCTTTCCATGGCTCGCACCCCGCGGACGTCATGCGGTCGAACTGTTCTTCATCATATCGGGGTTTTACATGGCGATGGTCCTTTCCGGTCGCTATGCGCGCGTGCGTGATTTCTATGAGAGTCGATGGCTGCGAATTGCCGTGCCGTATTACGTGCATCTGGTGGCGATCGTTCTTCTCTCCGTGGCCTCGGGGCTGATCTTTTCGCAATGGTTGTCTGTCTCAGGTTTTGTCGGGGATCCGTTGGCGCGAAATGGCTTCTGGGGAATCCTGTTCGCATCCCTGAGCAACCTGACAATCTTTGGGCAGGATCTGGTTCTGTTTCTCAAAGACAACGCTGGAAGCGGGTTGCAGTTCACTCCGGACTTTGGTGCCTATCCCGATCCGCTCTATCAGTTCCTCATCATTCCCCAATGCTGGTCTGTCTCCATCGAGCTGGTTTTTTACCTGATGGCACCATTTTTGAACCGCCTCAAGACCCCGCATCTCGTCGTTCTCCTTGCGGTGTCAGCGCTTGCACGTCTTGCAGCCTACGGCCCCGGCGGCCTCGATCATGACCCGTGGGTTTACCGGTTTCTCCCGTTTGAGCTGGCGTGGTTCGTGGCTGGAATGCTGGGCTGGCGGTTGCTGACTTTCATCGAATCGAAAACCGGCCGGGGCCGCACTCCCGGCATCGCTGGATATGCTGTTCTCTGCGTTATGGTAGTGGGGATTGGAGCCGGCTTCCGGTGGTGCTACCAGGCGTTGGGTCCGAGAATCGGGGAAGCTTATTCGGGATTCTTTCTCATTCTTGCCTGTGTCCCTCTCATCCTGTTGGCATTCCATTGCACCCGTTCCCACCATTTTGACCGTCTCATCGGGGAGCTCTCCTATCCCATCTACCTGAACCACCTGTTCTTTGTCGTCGCCCTGCGCGCCATCCCATCCCTCGAGCCGTTTGCGCCATGGCTCGGATTGCTCACCGGTGTTCTCTCCGTGCTGTGTGCATGGCTTTTCTGGCAGTTCTTCCTCAGTCGTTTTGAGGTCCGCAGACACCGGGCCTTCGGTCTCGCTCCACTACCCGGTTAATCCGGCGTGAGGCGGAGCCCGGGATGGGTTTGTGGGCAAATGGACCTGAGGAGAAATGGCAACCATCGCCGCCGGATTAATAAATTTTGCTTCGCAAAATGGAGCATCAACACAGGCTCTGTTTCCGTAAATCAACCTTCATTCCCAGTGGCTCACTGCAGGCTTTTCACTGCAAAAATCCCCTGGGATTCCTTGCGAGAGCAGAGGAAGAAAAACACAAACGCACCGAACCCACGCATCAAGAATTCTAACCAACCACAACCCATATGCTCAGCAAACTCGCAGCCCTTTTTGGAAAAAAAGCCCCCCGCTCTCCGCACCCCACGCCACTGGAAGCGTTCCACTCCGACAATTACCTGCGCCACACCGCACGTCGCTTGGAACACCTCGCGAGTCTGGGCTTGCCGGTGGCGGGGAAGTCGGTGCTCGATGTATCCTCGGGAATTGGCGACCATGCCCGCTTTTATATGGACCGCGGGTGCAAGGTCACGATGACTGAAGTGCGGGACGAGAACCTCGATGTGCTGAGAGCGCGATTTCCGGGATGTGACATCCAACACCTCGATATGGAAAACCCGGCACCACTCCGGGGAGCGCCTTTCGAGGTGATTCATTGCTACGGGCTGCTCTATCATCTGGGCAAACCCGACGTGGCACTCGAATATCTTGCGGGAGTTTGTTCCGGCATGTTGTTGCTTGAGACTTGCGTATCCCCCGGCGACGAGGAAGACATGCATCCGGTGAAAGAAGATCCCGGCAATCCGACCTGGGCATTTTCCGGGGGAGCATGCCGCCCGACACGCCCTTGGATCTTCAACCGCCTCAAGGCGCTCTTCCCCTTCGTCTATATGCCGGTTACGCAGCCCAATCACCCTCAATTCATTCTGGACTGGGCGGCGGCGGAGCCGAATGACAAGGTTCTCACGCGCTCGGTTTTTGTCGCCTCGAAAAGCGAGTTGAAGCACCCGCTCCTCGTGCCTGCAATTCCCATGATGCAGGAAAAGCATCCCTGATCCCCGGAAAATTCACTCCCGATGCTAAGGCAACTTTACTCGCAGGCAGGCCAGGATCTCTGGGTTATCCGGGATGTGTTCGGCTATATGCAGAGGGGATATTTCATTGATATCGGCGCCGCGGATGGGGTCGAACTCAGCAATTCCTTCGCGTTGGAGAAGTATCATGGATGGACGGGTCTATGCATCGAACCGGGCCCCGCCGCCTTTGGTAAACTCAGAGCAAACCGAAAATGCCGGTGCCTCAACATCTGTATCGATGCGCAACGTCAGGAAGTTGAATTCACTGCGGAAAAGGGATTCTTCGGTGGAATCATTGCGGCCGACACCAACAATGCCGGGACAGAGAATAAGTCCAACCGCATCACCACACACACGTTCATGGATGTGATCCGGGACCACCGTGTGCCGGAAACGATTCACTACCTTTCCCTTGACGTGGAAGGTGCGGAACACCGGGTGATGGCAACATTTCCTTTTGACTCCCATCGCTTCCTTTCGGCGACCATTGAGCGGCCGGGGAAGGACTTGCGGGCCGTGTTGGCCTCCAATGGATATGTCCTCGTCGCCGAAATTCCTAATCTGGACGCGTTCTATCTGCACCCCTCGATGCTTCAAAGCTATAACGTGCGTGCCAGGATTTCCGGCGGTCACCGCGCTCTGCCTCTTCGATCAAGGGTGATTTCCAACCTGCACTGGCTTTTCGAAAACGGCCTGAGATCCGCCCTTCGGCGTCTTTGACATGACAGTTGTCTTTTTGTGGATTGAAAATGCCGGCCCACGGTTGAGCAAAGCCCAACAGGTGCTTGAGGAAAGCATTCTCCGGCACGGTCTCACTCCGCTCCGGTACCCGGCCGGCCGCGATCTTGTGCTTTTCGGAGATGTCCTGCGCCGTGCAAGGGCCAGCGCAGAGGGTGAGGCCTTCGTGTGGTGCAACTCCGATGTGATTCTCACCAGAAACCCTTTCGATGTGCCCGTCGCCGACCGGGTTTACGGATTTCGCAGGCGGGAGGTTCCCGACGGGCGCCTTGTTTATGGCATCGACATGTATTACCTCCCGCTGGTCATCTGGGATAATCTTCTCTCCAAAGATATCCCGAAGCTCTATCTCGGCAGTTCCTACGTGGATTGGTGGATCTCCAGGAAGATGGAGGCTGTCGGCAACTACGAGAATCTGACCGGGTATATCGACCATCCAAGCCATCAGAAATCGTCTGCTGCCAACAATGATGCCGACCCCTACTACCAAAATAATTTTCGCGAATTCAACCGTTATGCCAAACGCAATGGTCTTGCCCCGATTCCGGGTCCACCATTGCTTGTTCCCCGCGTGGGACACGTCTGGGGATTGAGGGATGCCTTTAGAAAGTTGCTGAAACGTCAGTGAATCCCAACCATCATAACGAATGAAACTGCGCATGACAGCGGAGGGCTCATCCGGTGGATTCACAGTCTCCGGCCGAAACTACCAGTGGGCGGCGAAGCGTGCCACGGCCGGCCTCACCTTCCTTCCCTCACACAAGCGCTACAACCTGACAATCAGCGACGAAAAGCAGTTTGTCTGGTTCCGGGTGGCCAAAGTCGGCACCCGTTCGATCTTCAGGGCGCTCGAAGCAGCCGGAGTCCCACTCTCGGTCGAAAACGCGATCTTCGCCCACTACCCGGTGGCATCCTACGCCGGCTACTTCAAATTTGCCTTTGTCAGAAATCCCTGGGAGCGCTTTGTCTCTGCATGGCATGACAAAATCATCGATCGGAACCACTTCGGGCTTTCTCCCGAACGCCACGCTGAGTTGAAGGCTTTCCCGCGCTTTGTCGAGTTCGCCGAGTCACTCGATATCAGGCGTTGTGATGTGCACCTTCGTTCGCAGTCGGAGTTGATTGATCTTAATGCCATCGACTTTCTGGGGCGGATGGAAACCTTCGGAGGGGATCTCCAAACCGTATTCAAAAAGTTGTCGATCCCGGCGCCAGGCGTGCCAAAAGAGAATTCCTCCAGCCGCAGCGGAGACTATCGCTCACACTACACAGATGAGCTTGCGGCACGGGTTGCCGAATTGTATCGGAAAGATATAGCGATCTTTAACTATGTATTCTGACTCTGCACCATTGCCATGAAAGCCGTCATCCTGGCCGGGGGACTTGGCACCCGCCTGAGTGAGGAAACCCACCTCAAGCCCAAGCCCATGGTTGAAATCGGGGGACGACCGATTCTATGGCATGTGATGAAAATTTATTCAGCGCATGGAATCAACGAATTTGTGATTTGCGTCGGCTATAAGGGCTACGTGATCAAAGAATACTTTGCGAATTACTTCTTACATATGTCGGACGTGACGTTCGACATGCAGGCCAACTCCATGGAGGTCCACCAGCGGTTTGCCGAACCATGGAAAGTGACGATTGTTGATACCGGCGATGAAACACTCACCGGGGGACGGCTCAAGCGGGTTGCTTCCTATCTGGATGGCGGGGATTTCTGCTTCACTTATGGCGATGGACTGGCAGACATTGACCTCGGAGAGCTGATCAAAACCCACAAGCGGGCTGCGAAACTGGCAACGCTCACCGCGGTTCAGCCTCCGGGGCGATATGGCGCACTCGAGCTCTCAGGCACCTCAGTGAAGGCGTTCCGCGAGAAGCCCGAAGGGGACGGAGGGTGGATCAATGGCGGGTTTTTCGTCTTGTCTCCCGGGGTCCTTGACCTGATCGAGGGGGATCGTTCGAGCTGGGAGGCCGATGTTTTGCCGAAGCTTGCAGCGCGGGATTCTCTTGAGGCCCATTTTCACGGTGGATTCTGGCAACCGATGGACACTCTGCGTGAGAAAAACCAACTGGAAGTCCTTTGGAGTTCAGGTCGCGCGCCTTGGATGATATGGTAGGCTCCTCACTCAAGGGTCGAAAGGTGCTCGTGACCGGGCACACCGGTTTCAAAGGAGCGTGGCTGCGCGTGCTTCTCTCCATGCAGAAGGCAAGGGTCAGCGGTCTTTCCTTTGACGCTGCGACTCCGAGACCACTCCACGCTCTGATTTCGGATCCCTTGCAAGACGACCTTCAATTGGACATTCGCGACGCGCCGGCCCTTGCAGCTGCGATCGAGCGGATTGCTCCCGAGGTGGTCTTTCATATGGCCGCCCAGCCCCTGGTGAGAGATTCCTACCGCGTTCCGCTTGAGACCTGGACAACAAACGTGATGGGCACAGCCAATTTGCTGGAGGCATGCCGCAAGATGGACTGTGTCAAAGCGGTTGTCGTTGTTACGACGGACAAATGCTATGAGAACCGCGAGTGGGTGCACCCTTATCGTGAGTCTGACCGGCTCGGAGGCCACGATCCCTACAGCGCCAGCAAAGCATGCACGGAGATTCTGACCGCCTCATACCGCGCAAGCTTCCTGAAGCAGGCGGGCGTTGGCCTGGCAACCGCCCGCGCGGGAAATGTGATCGGTGGAGGGGACTTTGCCACGGACCGGTTGATTCCCGATGCCGTTCGGGCTTTCATCGCGGAAAGGCCGCTCATTCTCAGAAATCCCCTGTCCACACGTCCATGGCAGCACGTTCTCGAACCCTTGTCGGGATACTTGTTGCTGGCCGGGAAGCTGCTTTCAGAGCCGGAGGGCGCATTCGACACGGCTTGGAACTTCGGTCCCGACCCGGACGGAAATGCCAGCGTTGGCAGCGTCGCCAAGCGGTTCGCTGCCCTGTTTGGAAAAGGACATGTCGAATCCCTCCCTGTTCACTCGGAGCCGCATGAGGCCGGATTTCTTCAATTGGACAGCAGCCGCGCAAAAGCCCTGCTCGGATGGAGGCCCCGGTGGTCCCTTGATGAAGCACTGAAGCACACCGCCGATTGGTACCATGCGTGGAGTCGGGATGAGGACGTTTCCAAACTTATGCACCGGCAGATCGAGACCTATTTCGAGAACCGGGCCTGAAGCGCGGGTACCGGCCGTTTTCCATCTTAAGTTGAGCCACTAGATTCCTTTGAATTCCCGAATATGATGCATTTGAGTAAAGTTTTACATTCCCTTTGCATACCCGCTTTCTCTCGCAAGGAATCTAAAGGACTTTTCGCAGCGAAAAGTCTTCAGCGAGGCACTGGGGGTTGAAGATGCAAACAGTGAACGGCGGAAATTTTCAAACATGCCTCGCTTGGTCTGAGGCAGTGCCTCGCTGGAGTTAAGCGAATCCATCAGCGGAACCTTTCAACCCATGTTTTGCAGACACTGTTCCTCGCCTTTGACCCTGGTCATGGCCGATTTGGGGAGCTCTCCACCGTCAAATTCTTATCTGGCGGCAGAGGATCTGGCCTCGCCCGAGAAGTGGTATCCACTGAAAGTGCATGTCTGCGAAACGTGCTGGCTGGCACAAACCGCCGATTTTGTTGATCGTGAAGAATGTTTCTCATCCAACTATGCCTATTTCAGCTCGTGTTCATCCAGTTGGGTTGAACATGCCAGGACTTATGCCGAAGCGATCATTCAAAAACGCGGGCTGGGGCCCCGCAGCCTAGTCGCTGAAATTGCTTCCAACGACGGGTACTTGCTAAAGCATTTTGCAGCTGCGGGAGTTCCTTGCTTCGGGATTGAGCCGACGGAGAGCACCGCAGGCGCCGCACGGGCTCTGGGGCTGGATATCGTCGGCGATTTCTTTGGAGTCGCGCTGGCCGGGCGTTTGAGGGCGGAGCGCGGGGCAGCAGACCTGATAATTGCAAACAACGTTCTGGCACATGTCCCGGAGATCAATGACTTCGCATCAGGTGTCGCGATGCTCCTTAAACCGGAGGGCGTTGCCACGTTCGAATTTCCACACCTGATGCGCCTTTTGGAATGCAATTACTTTGATACAATCTATCACGAGCACTTTTCCTACCTTTCGCTCCACTCAGTGAGCCGGGTTTTTTCCACTGCTGGTCTTAAAGTAGTGGATGTCGAGGAGCTTCCGACCCACGGAGGGAGTCTCCGTGTTCATGCCGTTCTCGCGGAATCCGAGGCCATCGCTTCCCCGGCCGTCCAGGCCTTTTTAAACCTTGAGCGTATGGCCGGCCTGCAGCAGCCACAGACTTACTCGGGATTTCAGCGACAAATCCAACGGGTGCGCAACGACTTTGTTGAAATACTTGTCGACCTCAACCGTCGCGGCGCAACAGTCGGTGCCTACGGAGCCGCCGCAAAAGGCAACACCCTCCTCAACTTTGCAGGGATCAAATCGGATTTGCTTCCATTTGTTGTCGATCGCAGTCCGGGGAAGATCGGGCGCTTTATGCCCGGAAGCCGGATTCCGGTCCTTGCAGAAAGCTTTCTACGAGAGCGCAAACCGGACTATATCGTGATCCTGCCTTGGAACCTTCGCACGGAAATCGAGGAGCAGCTTTCCTATGCCCGCGGGTGGGGTGCCCAATTCATCGTTGCCCTGCCAAAGCTGGACGTATTTTAGAATGGTTTTTACTGAAACACCGTTGGAAGGAGTTTATGTAGTTAAAACCGGGGCCTCCTGCGACGAAAGGGGTTCTTTTGCCCGCATTTTTTCATCCGTCGAGTTCCGCAATCAAGGACTGGAGGGTTCCCTCACCGAAGTGTCGGTTTCCTCCAATCTGCGAATGGGTACGCTGCGTGGGATGCATTATCAAACCGGGACCTTCGCCGAAGCCAAGCTGGTTCGAGCCGTCTGCGGTTCCATTTATGATGTGGCCGTGGACCTGCGTCCCGACTCTGCGGGGTACCTTCGGTGGTTCGGAATTGAGCTATCCCGGGCCAATGGCCTTGCTCTGTATATTCCCAAAGGACTCGCCCACGGTTTTCTTACACTGAGCGATGATGCCGATGTGTTGTATCATATTACAGACACCTATTGTCCCGGGGCATCCGCAGGGTTCGCATGGAACGACGAATCGGTGGGAATTGCATGGCCTTTTCCTCCACTGGTGATGTCCGACCGGGACCGGGCATTGCCGCCGCTTGCGACGGTGTGAGGATCCTGATCACAGGAGGAACCGGCTTTCTTGGGCGGGCGCTTGTATCCAAAGCCATTGATGCCGGCCACGAAGTGTTGGTGCTTTCACGCCACGACCACAACGTGTCAGCGGGAGGGTGGGTGGCAGCCGGCGGCATGGATAAGGTGCCATGGAATGAGATCGAAAATTTCCGGCCGGAGTCATGCATTCATTGCGCATGGATCACAACCCCCGGGGAGTACCTCGAATCAGCGGAAAATGACCGGCTGTGCGGATTGAGCCTGGAATTCGCACAGGGGCTCATCGAACGGGGCACAAAAAAGTTTGTGGGAGTTGGCACCTGTCTTGAATATGAGGCGGCGGCCACTGCACTGGACGAAGAAGCAGCCCCGGTCGGGTCACCCACCCGGTATGCCGCTTCCAAAATCCGCCTCAGGATGGGACTCGGGGAGATTTTCAGGAATCTGGCATGGATGCGGATTTTCTATGCCTATGGACCCGGGGCGCATCCCGATCGATTAATTGGCACTTTTATGAAAAAAGCTGCTTCAGGCGGGAGGCTCTTTCTTCAAAGGCCTGATGATATTGTCGATTACATCCATGTTGATGATATTGCGCGCGCTCTGCTTCTGGCCGCAACATCCGGCATGGCAGGCACCTTCAACATCGGCTCGGGTGAACCCCTTTCTCTTCGTGACCTTGCCGATAAAATCGAGGAGCTTTCCGGGCGCAGGGGTGTGTTTGAGTTCGGCGAACAAGGAGACAGCGTGAGCCGGTATGCCGACATATCCAGGCTTAGGGGTTTCGGTTGGGAGCCAAAGTATTCCCTGCCGGAGGGTCTGCGCACCGTCCTGCAAGATTCCTTGAATGTTGATACTTAGTGAATTTGATTCAGGTTTTGGGTCAACTCTGTTTGGCCGCTATCTCCCTCAAGGAATCTAAATGACTTTTCGCAGCGAAAAGCCCTTCATCGCGGCACTGGGAATTGGGGATGAAAACAATTGAAGCCAACAAAATAAAACCAGGCTTTGCCTGGTCTGAAGCGGTGCTTCGCAGGATCATTTCGTGATCTCCCCTTCACAATCTTTCAAATGCCCCGGTTGCGGCGCGGCAAAGCTTTCCAGGCCGGTCGTGATTCCCGACCAGCCTGTCATTTTGAATTACCGTTTCGCAAGTGCGGCAAAAGCCGCCGGAGTTCCGCGGCGCCCGATCGAAATTGTCGCATGCCGCACCTGCGGACTGGTTTTCAATCAGGCTTTTGATCCGGAAGTCGTACCCTACGATGAGCATTACGAGAATACCCAGGATCTCTCTCCGTCGTTTCTTGCCCACACACGGGACGTTGCCGGATGGATCGCGGGCCGTGTCACGGCTACCCGGCCGAAAATTCTCGAAGTCGGCTGTGGTAAGGGAACCTTTCTCCGCACACTTCATGATCTCACCGGAGGAACAGCGGAGGGTTATGACACAAGTTACGAAGGTCCCACGGGAAAGCGCAAAGGGATAGCCTTCCACCGGAGTTAC
>JBGSSC010000616.1:0-4591 GCA_041737265.1 Terrimicrobiaceae bacterium
TGGTTCAGATCATTGGCGCGATTCCTGTGGGATGGGATTTCCAAGGGCAGCAGGCTGACGATGCTCTGGCTGGGGAGAAATGAACCAATGCGCAACTTCGCACAATTGGCGAAGTAGATGCTGGCCTTCTCTGGAGTCCACAATGCGGCATCGCTGAGAATACCGCTTGCAATGCGCCCTCAATGACGCAAATCTCCCATAACTCATCAACTGGGAATTTACTATGGCCAAAGGAAACAACAGCAAAAGAAAAGAAGTCAAGAAACCGAAGAAAGATAAGTCCAAACCTGCGCCCTCGGTTCCCCGGCGAGGTGCCTGATGAAGCCCCGCTCCCTACGATTCATTGCACGAGAAAGCGTATAATTTCGCATCGGAGCTGTTTTTCATGATTTCTGAAGGCAGAAAATTGCGCTCATGCCATTTCCTTCCGAGCATCCCCGCGATCCATTGCATGGAGTCACGCTGGAGAAGCTTCTCAAGCAACTAATCGCCCAACATGGCTGGGTGGAGATGGCGAATCGAATCCCGATCCGCTGCTTCCAAATCGACCCGAGCATAAAGTCCAGCTTGACGTTTTTGCGCAAAACGCCATGGGCACGGAAAAAGGTTGAAGATTGGTTCATCGAGGAGCAGTGGAACAAGCTCCCCTAGACCAAGTCTGCCGCCATCAGCAGATCCCTACGTCTCAGAAAGGATTTTTACCGGTCTTCCGTGATTTTTTGGCTGCCTTGCCGACTTTTGCAGCAGGTTTCCCGGCCTTACGGCTCGCCCAGCGGGCCTTCATGTTGGCCGCGAGCTTTGCGCGTCCCTCGGGGGTGATGCCGCCCTTCCGTTTCTTCGATTTGGCCTGCTTCTTGGCAGTCTTTTTTAATTCGGCCTTCATCGAGGCGGGCGGCTTGAGATACCCTGTAACCTTCTGAGTGGATGCTGCAACCGGCTTGGATCCCTTGACCACATATCATCGAAGCTGAATACACACCATGACGCGCAAGGAAGAAGAATGCATTCACTACGTCGATTGCTGCGAAAGCCTCAATCACGCTTGGCGCATTCTTCAGGAGTTCCGAGCTGCGGAAGGTGGCAGAGTTTGCCGTCAAGACGCAGGCGAAAGCCACCGGAAGGCCGCTTCAGCTCGTGAAAATCCTGAAGGTGGAGCGACAAGTGGTCGCCGGTTTGAATTACCGGCTGGAGATTGAAGTGGCAGACGGCAGCAAGCACATCAAAACCCGTGCCGTGGTCTTGAAGAAGCTCGACGGATCACTGGCTCTGACCTCGTGGGATTGAACGTCAGGTTTTTCCTGATGTCAGACCTTTGAGCGCCTGCCGCTACAACACCGGCAGCGCACATCCACCATGATCCTCCCGTTTATCACCCTCGTCCTCCTCTCCCTGCTCGGACTTTGCTGCGTCGTGGCTCCGTTTCTTGGCAGAGCAACAAAAACGAGCTAAATTGACTGCATGTTCAGCAAACGCTCCTTCACCGTTTTGCTTCTGGGATTTATGTGCGGCATGTCTTTTGCCGCCAAAGGTTCTGACATCATGGCCGATGAAAGGATCGGAAACCTGCGCGTTGGTCTTTCCGAAGCGGATCTCAAGAAGGCCATTGATTGCACCCTGAAACGCGGACCGGAAAACCTTTGGGGTGCTGATGGAATGTATCATCAAACATGGCAGTGCCCTGCATGCGGGTTGGGCCTCGGAATGGTTTCGAAGAAACGGGGAGGAAAGAAGGTGGTGGAATCCATAATCCTCACGGCTCCCTGCGCCCTGGCAACAAAACAAGGAATCCGAATCGGGAGCACGGAACAGGAAGTCAAGAAAGTCTACAAGAAGGATTGGAACCGGGAGGATAGCTCCCAGGACAGCTTTGTGGCAGGGTCCGTATATGGGGGGATTATTTTCCAATTCCACAATGGCAAAGTAAATCAGATCTTCCTTGGGGCCGCCGCTGAGTGATCGTCTTGCCTGCGCTTCGCCACGCTGCCAGAACCAACCGCTCATGTCGCTGGTGACGTTGGTATTCGCCGCTTGTTTCGTGGGTATTTACGGTTTCCTGATCGAGCCGAAATCCTTGGGAGCGGGCTTGCGCATTGGCGCTCTCTATGGGCTGGCCGCCGGTATGTCTATGGGCTTTGGCTCTTACTGCGTGATGCCGATTCCCCTTACGCTGGCGGTCGGCTGGTTTCTGGGGAGCTGGGTCGAATCTGTGGTGGCGGGAGCCATTGTCGGCGTGATTGTCAAACCCTCAGCGAGAATATGAATCTGCGAGATGACAACGCTCATCGGGGCGGCAGAAGGCCGGATGGAGCGGATTCTAAGACCCCGACCCCGATAAAAATCCTCTTCGTCTGCGGTAGAAATCAACGAAGGAGCCCGACAGCCGAGCGATTATTTCGTGACGACCCCAGAATGTCGGTACGGTCGGCAGGGGTGAGCGAGAGCAGCAAGAGAAGGATTTCAGAAAACGATCTGTGCTGGGCTGATCTGGTTCTGGTGATGGAACGCAAGCATGCAGCCAGGATCAGATTCCAGTTCCCCACTGAATCCATCCCGCCCATGAGATCCCTGGATATTCCCGACGACTACGAATTCATGGATGCCGAGCTGGTTGAACTGCTCAAGACGGCTGTGGAGCATGAGCTCACGCGATGACGCTCAACCCGGCGCTGGCTCGATAAGAGAAGGGTCGTCAAATCGAACACTCCCCACCCTTCTATCCACCGGGTAAACATCGAGGGTTCCATCTGGCAAGCATCGAAGGAACAACCGGCTTTCTTCCTCTGACAATGGTGTTGGCTCCATCCACCGGTCGAATTGATGCCTCTCCAGAATCACCGGCATTCGATTGTGGACCTGTGCTGCCTCCTTGTTGGGTTCGGTGGTTGCCACGGGCTCCCCCTCCCAAATCGCCGCAAACGACAACGTCTCCCACCGCAAGAGCGCCGAGGCCTCTTTCCCAACAATGGCAAGCCGAAAACCGCGAAGAGCGCCCGGGCCACCCCCTCACCGACACCTACCACCAAACCCATAAATCCCGATAAAAAATGATCCACCTGCTTCACACACCATTGGCTTTGCTCATCTCATCTCAATTTTTAAGGGCAACTTAAGGGCAATGGCTATTGCCCTTATTGCCACGAGGATCTGGAAAATCATCGTAAAAACCTTATAAACAACTATTTAAGAGTTGTCGGGCCGACAGGATGATCCTGTCTCTGGCAGGCTCTGCGGGTTTGGCCCGCCTTCGGCGGAATTGGGTAGGCGCTGTCGCGCTGGCAGTCGAACTGCGTTCGAACCCAGCCGCCCCTCGCGTTGGTCGGGCCGACAGGATTCGAACCTGCGACCTCTTGAACCCCATTCAAGCGCACTACCAAGCTGTGCTACGGCCCGACAAACTCAAGGGAAGTTAAGCTCCTTGATCCGACCCGCCTATTCAAGAGCGAATTTCCAAATAGTGATGCGGAGAGTTGGGTGGTCTTGCCACCGGCTCCCGCCGGATTTGATGAGACAGCTACCTTTTCTGCCTCCGAAGGTCTGCGAACAACTGCTCGTAGGAGGACATCATCCGGTCGATGGTGAAATTTTGTTCCACACGCTGCCGCCCCGCCATGCCCAGCCGGATTCTCAGGCCCTCATCACTTCGCATCCGGTCCACCGCATGAACAAGAGCGTCGGCATCCCCGGGCGGAACAAGCAGTCCGCTGACCTCAGACTCCAGGATCTCGGGAATGCTGCTCACATTCGAGGCAATGCAGGCCAGGCCGGCCGCCATGGCCTCAACCAGAACCAGCCCGAAACCCTCATAGAGCGATGGAAGCAGGAGCACATCAAAATTTTGCATCAATTCCGGAACATCATCGCGAAGACCGATCATATGAATGCTTGCCTCCAGTCCGGAGGACGCGATGAGCTCCCTGGATCGTTCTTCCCTCGTTCCGATGCCGGCGATGACGAGGTGGATATCGGGGTGCATCCGGTTGATCTGCGGCATGGCCTTGAGCAGGACGGAGATGCCCTTTTGCCCTGAAAGCCGCCCAACAAAACCCAGGACAAATGCCTCAGGCGGCAGCTCCAGCTCGGACCGGAGGTCCCGCGGACAACCGGTCTGATAGCGACCAGGATCAATGCCGTGCGGAACAACGTGAATTTTATCCTGCGGAATCCACCGGTTATTTTCCAGAAGCGTTCGCTTGGTGGACAGCGAATTCACAACCAGCAGGTCGGCAAACACGTTGAACGTGAGACGGTAGTTCCACTTATTTTTGATCGGACGGTCCACCTGGTGGAGGCCGAGAACAGAAACATTGCCGACGAGCCTTGCCACCAACCCTGCAATGCGTATATCCCGCGCGGTGTTGGCGATGACAATTTCGATTTTATGTTTTCGCAACAAGGTTGCAAGGCGCCAGAGGAGAAGCGGGTTGAGGTCGCCCGAGATGGCGAGCGGCAGAGCGGGAAGGCCGGACTCTTCCGCCATCGCAAGCAACTGCGTTTGCGGACGGGCAGCCAGAAAAGGTTGATGTCCCCGGTCAGCGAGGTTCCGGGCCATGCCCAGCATCCAAGTCTCTCCGCCCCCCATGAATTTCAGCGA
>JBGSSC010000644.1:0-4566 GCA_041737265.1 Terrimicrobiaceae bacterium
TGCATCCAGTCAAATGAAACAACTGACCAACAAGGCGGCTCTCGTTACCGGCTCAACTTCCGGCATCGGTGCCGCGATTGCCGATGGGTTGGCCGACTCCGGCGCCAGGGTGATCCGCCACGGCCTGGACGTCCCCACCGATTTTTCCGGCGCCTGCATCCCTCTTGATCTGCAAAAACCGGGGGCAGAGGAGGAATTGATTGATCAGGCTTTCGCACTGGATGCGGATCTTGATCTGCTGATCTGCAATGCCGGCAATTTTTTTGACGTTCCCTTTTTGGAGATGGATCGGGAGCGCTGGAACAAGACGATGAAGCTCAATCTGGAGACTCCGTATTTTGTGATCCAGGCGTTTGCCCGCCGCCTAGTCAAGGCGGGACGCAGCGGAGCAGTCGTTCTAACCTGCTCGACCAATGCGTTCCAGGCCGAGGACGATTCAAGCGCCTACGACATCTCAAAAGGTGGGGTTGCCACGATGATCAAGACGCTGGCGGTTTCGCTGGCGAAGCACGGGATCCGGGTGAATGGGATCGCGCCCGGCCTGATCCGGGTTCCGCGCATTCACCATTTTCTGACTCCCCGGCTTGTGGAGCACTACCAGAACAAGGTTTTGCTCGGGCGCGTCGGCCTCCCCGAGGATTGTGCGGGTGCCTGTGTTTTTCTTTGCTCCGATGCGGCTTCTTACATAACCGGTGAAACGATCGTTATCGATGGTGGTCTGACAACAACCCAGATCGGGAAGATACCATGATTTACGACATTCCGACCCCCTGCGTGCTTATCGACAACGGGGCACTGGAGAGGAATCTGCGGACGATGCAGAACCGGTGCGACCAAACAGGCACCAGGCTTTGGCCCCACTGCAAGACGCACAAAATGGTTCCTGTTCTGAAGCGTCAACTGGCACTGGGTGCCGTCGGTGCCACCGTTGCGAAAATTGGCGAGGCCGAGGCACTTTTGCCGTCCGGCGTGCGCAACATCTTCATCGCCCATTCGATTGTCCGCCCCGACGCGGCTCCGCGGCTCAAAGCGCTTGATGCCCACCTCGACCGGTTGATCCTTGCCGTGACGAGTGAAACCCAGCTCGAGTCCCTGGAAAAGGTTTTGGATCTTGCCGGCATTTCCGCGGGCGCGCTGCTTTCCGTGGATACCGGTCTCACCCGGGAGGGGGCCCGAACGCCCGAATCGGCGGCCCATCTCGCGGGGCGGATCCGTGAGTCGAAACACCTCACGCTCAGCGGAATCTACACCCACGAGGGACACGCCTATCAACTCACGCCGCCGGAACTGGTTCCTTTTGTTGAAGGGATTCACCGCAAACTTCTGGAGTTCCGGGACGCGGTGGGAGGAGGCCTGCCGCTTTGGCCCGGCTGCAGCATCACCGCCATGCTTTTCGCGGGTCGGGAGGCCGTCGAGGTGGTTCGCCCGGGTTCCTACGTTTTCGGCGACCTCTCGCTTTGTGAATCAGCCCCGATTCTCTCTTGGGAAGACGCGGCTCTCAACATTCTTGCCACAGTCATTGACCTTCCGGAACCAGGACTTGCCCTCATCGATGCGGGTTCCAAAGTTTTCAGCTCCGATCGTTCCGCGGCGGGAATCTTTGGCCGCGGGCGGGACCACAAACATCTGACCGTTTCGCGGTTAAGCGAGGAACACGGCTTTGTCACATGGGTTGACGGCCCCTCTCCGGCAATTGGCGATGTGTTGCATTTTATCCCGGCCCACGTTTGCCCTGTGGTCAATCTGGCTTCGGAAGTTCATGTTTTTGAAGGCACGGAATTCATCGAAACCTGGAGGGTGGATGGCCGGGGCAGGTCAACCTAATCCGGCGGGAGCCGGGACCAAGGACGGGTTTGTTGGCATTGGAACCCGGTGAGAAACAGCCGCCAGCGCCGCCGGATTAGAAAATCTTGCGCTTTTTGCGCAGGATTTCATGGTTAATCGGCTGATGCGGATTTTTGTTGCCAGACTTTTTCACGAAACCAACTCCTTTGCGCCGGGGAGGCTTGAACTGGGAGACTTCCACCACGGCCGGGGTGACGAAATAACCAAGACGATGGGTGATGGCTCCATCCTCGGGGCATTTCTTACCCGCGCGCAGGCTGAAGGCTGGGAGATCACTCCATCATTTGATCTGGCGGCACAACCGGGGCCGGTTGTTTCTGACGCGGTGGTTGAGGCCGCCCTGTCCCACTTGGAGGACGATCTCCCGCAGGCCTTGCGCAAAGGCCTCGATGGAATCTTTTTTATTCTTCATGGCGCCATGGTTTCGGAGTCGCACCCGGATGTGGAAGGTCTGCTCCTCGCCCGCACAGCGGAACTGGCCCGGGGCTTCCGTGTGCCCGTTGCCGCGATTCTCGACCTCCATGCCAACGTCACCCCCGAAATGGCACGGCACGCCGACATCCTCCTTGCCTACCGGTGCAACCCCCACACCGATGCCGTCGAAGCGGGCTTGAGGACTGCGGATCTGCTCGTGCACACGGTTCGCTGTGGAGAAAAACTCCGGACTCACCTTTTCAGAATTCCTGCGATGTTTCCGGCCACCGGCACCGGTACTTCCAACGAGCCCATGCAAGGTCTTCTTGCCATCGCCCGCAGCCAGGAAAGCCCCGAACTCCCCGCGATCAGCATCTGCCCGGGCTTTGCCCATTCTGATACGCCTTGCACAGGAATGAGTTTTCAAATTGTCGCCGAAGATTCTTCCGAAGCCGCGGAAGCCGCCCGCAAGGTGGCAGCCCGGCTCGGCGACTATGCCATGGCTCACGCGGCAGAAGGCTTGCCTGCCGAATGGGACCTGGAAGCCGCGATTCTTAAGGCATCGCGGGATTCCAAATTTCCCGCATTGATTGTGGAGCCGGCCGACAACATCGGCGGTGGCGCCCCGGGCGACGCAACCTGGGTTTTGGTGGAATTGCTCCGCCAGGAAGTTCAGGGTGTCGGGGTGGTTCTGGCCGATCCCAAGGCAGTTGTCGCCATGAGGGAAGTTGCAGTCGGTGAAGAGAAGGAGGTTTCGGTCGGAGGCCGGTTTCCGGAAATCTCGGGGCCGCCGGTCCGGCTCAAGTTGACCGTTCTTCGGCATTCGGACGGCCGGTTTGAATTGGAGGACCGGAACAGCCACCTTGTGCCCATGACGGGTCTGAATGTAAACATGGGACCCTCGGTATTGGCCCGTTCGGAGGGAATCACCCTCCTGCTCACCACAGTACCAACCCCCCCCATGGACCTGGGACAATGGCGCTGCGTGGGGATCAACCCGGAGGACTTTCGTCTCATCGCGATCAAGGCTGCCGTCGCTCACCGCCAAGCCTACGACAAAATTGCGGGATCGAGCTATACGGTCGCCACCCCCGGCACCTGCACCAGCAATCTCCAACTGTTACCTTACCGGAAGCTTTCACGCCCGATTTTCCCGCTGGACCCCCCCTAATCCGGCGGGTGCCGGTGACAAGAGCGGGTTTGTTGGCAAGGAAACCCGGTGTGAAAAGAGTGCCTTCGCCCCAGGATTAGAAAAATTTTGCTGCGCAAAATGCTGTGAGGCCTGCATCGTTTCGGAGAATCTTGCGTTTTTTCCGCAGGATTTATTTGGTAAACGTCTGGCTTTCCAACAATACCTGACCCATGACTCCCATCACCTATCCAAAAAACGCAAGCATCCCGACATCCCACCTCCCATTCAGCCCCTGTGTGCAGGCCGGCAACCTGATCTTTGTCTCCGGCCAGGCGTCCGTGGATGATTCTGGGAAAATCGTAAAGGACACCTTCGAAGGAGAGTTCCGGCGTTCGATTGCGAATCTTCAACGGATCCTCGAGGCTGCGGGATCGAACCTTTCCAGGGTCGTGCAAACCCGCTGCTACGTGGATGCAGCCTCGGATCTGCCTGAATTCAACCGGCTCTATGCCGAAGCATTCGCGGCACCTTACCCGGCCCGCACCACCATCACCGACTGCTTCGGGGGCGCGCTGAAATTTGAAATCGATTGCATCGCGGTCTCCTGATCCGGCGGAGCCGGTGCCAAGGACGGGAGTTTTGCTGCGCAAACACCTTGGATCAACAAAGTAGCCGCCTTTGGCGGATAGAGAATGCCTTAGCCCGCATTGGAGAGCTTGTGTGTGGAGATAATTAACCATTCCCACTTTAATTGACGTGGAGGAGTCAAACCGGTAACAACGCAGCAACCACTGGGAGCCCGTTCTGGTGAGAGAGTCGTTTCGCACCCAAGTCCAGCAAACTATGAAACACGCCCCCGGGCCCCTTACTAATGCTTCGCGAGCCATGGATGCTGCTCAGTAAAAAGCGCTCTAGCTGGCTCTCCACTGCTCTTATCATCGCCTGTCTTTCCTAATGGCAGGAGGCTTGGCCCAGGCTGGCCCGGCTCTGGAGGTGATGAGCTGGAAGTCGATGGGGGAATGGACGCATTTGACAACCGGCGGAGGCGGAGACATGCAATTGGTGTCCGTCCATAAAACAGGCGGCACCATGGATGCCACCGGAAGGGTCACGGTCACGTGGGACGTGATAAACCGGCATGAAATCATTCTCAACGCTGCTCAACCGTGGGTCCC
>JBGSSC010000661.1:0-2833 GCA_041737265.1 Terrimicrobiaceae bacterium
GGCAGTGCAATCCTGTTTTCGTCGAACAGGGGATCCGGAACAAATCCCGGGATCTGATCGAAACCATCGCTTTCCCCGGGAGTCGCAGCAAGATTGTGATGGCGCATGGGCACGTAGCCCACCCGGCGCACCCGAACCGACCAATCCACCGGGCCTTCCACCGTCGCAGAGATTTCGACCGGACGGGGAACCCCGCCGGAAACCGTCCACCGCAGACCCACTTGGAAACTGAAAAATTCGTTGCGCGCGATCTGCAACCGCAGGACCCGCACAGGCAGCGGGCGGGAATTGGGATAATGGCGGACAAGTGAAGATGCCAGCCAAGACTTGATTGTTCGACTCACGGAGTGGTTTTTTTCACCGTCCGACGCTGGCATGGCGGGAATTGACAGTCAAGAACCCGCCCACCATCCGGGGTCGGGGCACTGTCGCCGACACATCATTCTGTTTGCCTTGCTTCATGCTGCAATGGGAACTTCACGCATGGCCAAATCCACCCGTCGCCCCAAAGGCATCAATACTCGCCTCACCCATCTGGGTCATGATCCCTTCTCGTTTCATGGTTTTGTCAATCCGCCGATTGCACGCGGATCAACGGTTCTATTTCCGGATGCCGCAACAATGGAGGCTCGCGCTCAACCTTATACTTATGGCACGAGCGGGACGCCAACCCACACGGCACTGGAAGCCGCGGTTAATGAATTGGAAGGCAGCGCGGGGACGCTCTTGCTGCCCTCTGGCCTTGCTGCCGTTACCGTGCCTTTGCTTGCCTTTGCTGAGGCAGGCAGCCACATGCTGATCACGGATGCCATCTACAATCCCACCCGCAAGATGGCAGATACCATTCTGGCGCGCATGGGCGTGGAGGTCGAATACTATGAACCGACCATTGGGGTTGATATCGAACGGTTGATGCGTCCCAACACGCGCGTCGTTTTTACGGAAGCGCCAGCCTCCAGCACGTTTGAGATGCAGGATATCCCGGCGATTGCTGCAGTCGCGCGTGCCCGCGGGGCCATTACCATGATGGACAATACTTATGCAACGCCCCTGTTTTTCAAGCCGCTTGACCATGGTGTGGATGTGTCGATTCATGCGGCAACCAAGTATCCGGCAGGCCATGCCGATATTTTGTTTGGCATGGTCTCGGCCAATGATCGCGCCTGGGAGCGTTTGCATGAAACGCATATCACGCTTGGTTGCCCTGCGAATCCGGAAGATGTGTTTCTGGTCCTGCGCGGTCTGCGCACCATGGGCGTCCGCCTCGAACGGCACCAAGCTTCAACCCTGGCGATCTCGCAATGGATCAAAGCACAGAAAGGGGTGGCCAGTGTTCTCAACCCTGCCCTGCCCGACGACCCGCACCATGCGCTTTTTGCCCGCGATTTCTGCGGCTCGACATCAGTCTTTTCCATTGTGTTGGATGGCACGGGCGACACCGCCCGCGACAAGGCCAAGGCGCACGCGTTCCTGGATGCGCTGGAGATCTTTGGACTCGGCTATTCCTGGGGTGGCTATGAGAGCCTTGCCATCCATGTCTGGCTGGGGGACCGAACCGTGTCCCGTCGCGACTATGGCGGCCCGGTCATCCGGCTTCACATCGGCCTTGAAGACGTCGCCGATCTGCAGGTTGACCTTCACGCAGCGCTGATGGCAGCCAATGCGATTTAATCCGGCGGGAGTCGGTGACAAGAGCGGAGTTGCGGGCAATGGGACCCGGCGAGAAATAGGTTGAAAGCCTGGCCGTTGCTTTGCATCCGTTGCAGCCCCCAGCCGCCGGATTAAAAAATTTTGCTGCGCAAAATGGAGAGAAACGTTTCATCCTATAAACCGCAGTCGGGTTCACCATGAAGGTATTGAAGGATGTGAAGATGAGCGGGTTATAAAAGCATAAGCCAGTGAGACGAGATCACGGGTAGATGGGACGGCTCAATTTTCTGAAGGAATATAACCACAGCGGCCACGGACAGTCACGGATGTGATCAAAAGTAGGTGGCCACTCTTTGCTCGTAATCGTAATCGTAATCCGAGCTTTGGTCACTGCTGTGAGGGAATCGATTAGGATTACGATAAGGATTAGGATAAGGATTAGGATTAAGAGTAGAATTCAGCAGCCGTGCCTACCCATGTCATTTAACTGCGGCATTGGAAACAACCAACCGGCGGAATGCAGGTGGTGCTGCCTTGCGCGAAACGAGAGAGATCGTTTTTCCGGGGGGAACCGGGCTCAGGCGGTTTTCCGTTTGCGCCGCAAAATGCCTAATGCGGCAAGGGCCAAGGAGATCATCCCGAAGGTCCCGGGCTCGGGAATCACTTCGAGAACCAGATTGGTATTGGAGTCGGCAAATTTCAATTCGGCGTTGAAGCCCCCGATGGTTCCGGTCGCGGTCCCGAAAGATCCGTTGATGCTCTCCGGCGTATCGAAAAGCACATAGGTTCCCGGCCCGAATCCGGCCAACGCCGCAAAATCAAAGTCGGTGAAATTCAGCCCGATCCCGATTTTCAGGGTGCCGGAGCTGAGCATGATCTGGTCGTAAGTGGTTCCCGGAGTGGTCAGCGCACCCAGCTCAAACTTGATCCAGCCCGTATTCGAGCTGTCGGTGGCGACCGACAAATCCAGAAGGGCGGAGGAGGTATCGAAAGCATAGGTGGTACGTCCCGCGGCTCCTTCGATGCCCGCAGCCAGCCTGCCCGTGGCGGACAGCACCACGTTGTCGCCGCCGCTAATCGTGATGTTCCCGGTCCCTCCCAGAGTCCCCCCGTCCACGCTGATCGCGGTCGAGCCGATCTCGTCCTGGAAGTTGGTGTCGGTGCTGTTGATGTAGAGGCGTGG
>JBGSSC010000479.1:0-2005 GCA_041737265.1 Terrimicrobiaceae bacterium
GGCCTGCCATCCAACACGCCCTGCAGGAGAGAGCTCTGCGCAAGGAGAGCAAGACAGCCAAAGAGACCCTCCAACTCCGGGAAACCGCTCTCAATGCCGTCTCGCAAGGCGTGCTGATCACTGATGAGAACCGTCTGATCATTTATGCCAACGCCAGTTTTGCCAGCCTCACGGGCTATTCTGAAGGGGAAGTTCTGGGTTGCAATTGCTCCATCCTGCAAGGTCCCGATTCGGACCAGGAAACCATTCTACACATCCGTGCCGCCCTGAATGCCGGGGAGTCTTTTGATGGTGAGATCCTCAATTATCGCAAAGACGGTCAGCCCTTCTGGAACGAACTCTCCATCGCGCCGCTCCGCGGGGAAGAGGGAGGCCCGCTGCGCTTCATCGGAATCCAGCGTGATGTCACGGAACGCAAGCAGGCCGAGGAGGCCATGCGCCAGAAGGAAACCGAGTTGCGCGTGCTCTTCAATATGGTACCGGCCATGATCTGGTTCAAGGACACCAAAAACTGCTTCCTGCGGGTCAATCAGCGGGTGGCGGACTCAACCGGCTTGCGGATCGAGGAGATCGAGGGGAAATCGGCCTACGAGATTTTCCCCCGGCAAGCGGTCAAATATTATGAGGATGATCTGGAGGTCATCCAATCGCGCACTCCGAAACTGGGAATCGTCGAGAAGCTGCGAGGTCCCGAAGACCAGGAAATCTGGGTCCAGACGGACAAGGTACCCGTGCTGGCCCCTGATGGGAAGGTGGTCGGGCTCGTCGCCCTGGTTCACGACATTACCGCGCGCAAACTCGCAGATGCGGCACTCGCGGAAAGCGAACTGCGCTATCACACGCTGTTTGAAAACATGGTGGAAGGGTATGCATTTTGCCAACTCCTGTATGATGAGCAGGGGCAGGCGTGCGACTTCGTTTACCTGGAGGTCAACAGCACTTTTGAGTCCCTTAGCGGTTTGCGGAATGTTGTTGGAAAGACCATCAGTGATCTGGTACCTGGAATTCGGGAAAGCAGCCCTGAACTATTCGAAGTATACAGCCGGGTCGCAGAGAGCGGCCAGACCGAGCGGTTTGAGATCCATGTGCCAACCATGGAGCGATGGTTTTCCATCACCGTTTACAGCAGCAAGAAAGATCACTTCATTGCTGTCTTCGACAATATCACCGAGCGAAAAATGGCCTACGAAGAACTGAGCGAAAGCCGGCACTTCGCCGAGAGTATCGCAGAGAATTCAACAAGCCTGATTTATGTGTCCGACTTTAAAACCCGTCGAAACATATACTCAAACCGCAGTGCTGCGGTGGCTCTCGCCTATTCCCGGGAACAGATTCTTGAGATTGGAGAGGACTTCCTTCCGAAGCTCATGCATCCGGAGGATTTGCTACGCATGGCGGAGCACAACAGCCTGCTGGCCGGAGGACCGGATAATCTGGTCATAGACTTGGAGGCCCGGATGAAACACTCCGATGGCACGTGGCGTTGGTTCTGGACCCGGGAAACGATTTTCAACCGTCACCCGGATGGAACTCCATCGCAGATCCTGGGTACGGCTCAGGACATCACGGACCGAAAACAGGCCGAGGAAAAGCTTTCCACAGCCCTCGCATTGGAAAAAGAGCATTCCGAAAAGGCCCGGGCCGGCGACCGGGCCAAAGGCGAATTCCTTGCGGTGATGAGCCACGAAATCCGCACTCCTCTTAACGGAATCCTCGGATTTTCCGAGTTGCTTGCCCGGACTCCCGATCTGCCCGCAGAATCGCGGGACTATGTGAAAACCATCACATCCAGCGGGGAAGCCCTCCTGCGAATTCTCAACGATGTTCTTGATCACAGCCGCCTTGATGCCGGTCACGTGCAGATCGAGAAGGCCAGGTTTGCACCCCGGGAAATCCT
Organism: Terrimicrobiaceae bacterium; assembly: GCA_041737265.1. Classification (GTDB taxonomy): domain Bacteria; phylum Verrucomicrobiota; class Verrucomicrobiia; order Chthoniobacterales; family Terrimicrobiaceae; genus JBGSSC01. The sequence continues at coordinate 1,898 of JBGSSC010000479.1, forward strand.
CGATGACATCCGGGCCCTGCTCTCCCACCAAGCCCGTGACAAGGAACTCACGTTTGGTGTTTCTGTGGAGGAATCTATTCCCGAATATTTGGATGGAGACGCCGGTCG
>JBGSSC010000736.1:0-3576 GCA_041737265.1 Terrimicrobiaceae bacterium
GATCCCCTCGTCGGAGATCATGGCAAGGATGAGGAGAAGCTCGGCAGGCGTTTGCGGAGAGTCGGTCTCATCAATTGAGACCTCGGTTACGAAGTTTCCGGCGCCCTTGGCTTTTTCCACGTGGCGGTAGATGGAGCCTGCCTTCTGGATCGCCAACAAAAATTTGGCGGCGACTGCGCGGAGAGCATCCGCATTGAGGCAGAGGGGTTCGGAGAGCCCGGCGATTTCGACACGGGTCGCCCAGCCCTTGTGCTTTTCGACGAAGGCGTCGAGCGCCGGCGCTTCCGCGGCTTTTCCGGTATAGTCTGCGACGTCGAGCGTGAAGAAGTTGCTGCCCTCCAGAAAGCGGTCCACTGTGGCAAGGCCGATGTGGTCGGCGTCAACATAATAGGCGCCCTTCCATCCGAGAGCGGCAACCGCTGCGTCCGCCTCGGCCCGCAGGCTGGATGGCTCTGTTCCAATGATCGTGTGTTCACGGTTGGATTTGTTCCATGTCGGGAAGACCGGGATGCCTGCTGCCTTTGCGCGGACAACGGATTCGAGTTGTGCGTTTCCCTGGTGACCGAAGCGGTCGCCCATTCCGATGGTGTATGTTTCGATGGTCATAAGTGTTTGGTCTGAGGCAGTGCCTCGCTAGAAAATGAAGGGAATATTCTGTTCGGCAAACGCCTTTTTTTGTTCCCGGAGGAATTGCTCCGAGAGGCGCTCAAATCCGCCGTCCGCACGGAACGAGCGCAGGAATCCGTTGATATCCGTTTCCAACTTCTCATCGCCGTGGCGGAGGCCGATGGCCCATTCCTCCACTTGCAGCGGCTTCAATAGGGCCTTGGTTTTTTTGGGGTGTTTTTTCCAGTTCGTCCAGACACTCATCTGGTCGTAAATAAAAGCATCGGCCTTGCCCTGGATGATTTCGAGCACGGCGGCATTTTCTTTCTCCACAGCAAGGATCTTCGCGGAGCGGAGTTCGCGTCGGGCCCAGACCTCGCCGGTTGTGCCCTGCTTCACAACGATGGTGCGGTCGGCAGAATCCAGATCTTCCACACCCTTGATCGGGGAATTCGCTCCCACCAGAATCCCGAGTCCGATTTGAAGATAGGGATCCGAAAAGGCAATCGAGCGCCGCCGCTCATCGGTAACGGTCATGGAACTGATCACACAATCGATCTGTCCCGAGGTGAGTGCCGGAATGAGACCGACGAAGGGAAGGTTCTCGATGCGGAGCGGACGCTGGAGGTAATCGGCCAGAGCCCGGGCGATTTCAACACTTACACCCTCGGGCCGGCCATCCTTGGCAATGGTTTCAAACGGGGGATACGAAAGCTCCATGCCGACGACAAGGGGGGCAACCGCGGAGGGGCCATCCGAGCCACAACCACACACCAGAACCAGCGAGAACAGCAAGGCGAGACGTTTCATTCTTTATTGTGCGGCCCCCGGATGCGATCGATTGTAGAGGTCGTGGACCGGCCCTCAACGAGGTCGGCAAGCACCACTCGCCCGCCGGCCGCCTCGACGACTTCGCGTCCGCTAACGTAATGGGCCCAGTCCTTCCCCTTAACCAGCACGTCCGGGAGGACTTCGGAAATCAGCCCGGCGGGTTCGTCCTCTCCAAAGATGACCACCGCATCCACCGCGCGCAGTCCAAGCAGGACGAAGGCCCGATCGTCCTCCCCATTCACTGGGCGGCCTTCCCCTTTTGCACGGCGCACTGAGGAATCGGCGTTCAGGCCGACCATCAGGGCGTCTCCCTGATTCCGGGCAAATTCAAGATAGGTGACGTGACCGCGGTGGAGAATATCGAAGCAACCGTTGGTGAAGACAAGCTTGCGACCGGCGGCGTGCAGGTCATCGCGGAACCGGCGTGCTTCGGGTCTTGTGAGCAGCACCGGCCTCACGCCGTCTTCGCGGACCGGGTCTGCTGCAGGGCGTCGTAATTGGCCTGGGTGGAGGCCGTTTCGGGATCATCGGCCGGCCGCGAGCGGTGGAGGATATCCAATGCCGCGCGATAAAAATTGTCGGCCCGGTCAAAATCGCGCGAGATATGATATACCACTGCCAGGTTGGCGAGCGATTGCGCGACGTCCGGGTGCATGCCTCCGAAGCATTTCTCGCGGATCGCGAGCGCTTGCAGGTGAAAGCTCTCTGCCCGGATGAGATCGCCGGCGTCGGTGTAGGCAACACCGAGGTTGTTCGCCGCAATGGCCACTTCGGGGTGCGCCTCGCCATGGATGCGGGCGGCAACTTCCATCGCGCGGTTGTAGGCCTGCTCTGCTTCGGAGGAATCCCCCGCCCGCCGACAAACAGAGGCGTATCCGTTCAGCAACTGCGAGTGGAAGGAATGATCGCCCACGCGCTCATAATACTCGATGGCCCGCTCGTAAGACTCGCGGGCTTTGGTCAATTCACCCAGATCATCGAGCAGAATAGCCAGCTTGCCGGCAATGCGCGCCGCAGAAACCCAGGCGCCAATCCTCAGCGAGGTTTTGAGTGCTTCGCCGAACTCCTCGCAGGCTTCCTCCTTGCGCCCGCAGGCCTGACAGACATCGCCTGCGATCTCGATGGCGTCGGAGAGGCGGGGGCTGTCCGGCCGCAGAATCTGACGGGCGGATTCGACAAAGGCTTTGGCAACCTCAACGTATTGCTCGGAACTGGCACCCTGACGCCGCAGCTCGAAATCCTTGCATAAGGTTTCCCACAGGTTTGCGGTTGGTTGCATTCTGATGCGTACTACGCAGTTCGCGGGGGATTTTGTCGAGCAAAATCGGCTTTTGGTGGAGGGCCATTTTGATTCAAACGAATCCGTTTGTACTATCGGGAAATTGAGAGTTGTTTAGTCGAACTGTGGCCGTGCCCGTGAGGGCGTGGTGGGAGAGACCCGATTGAAAGGCGGAGGCCACCGTCTCACGACTACGACCATATTTAAATCGTTCTAAATTCCGGCGAACCACCCCAGTCTGGAAGGTTGGAGGTTTGTTGTGATCTGTTTGGTTTCGGTGTAGGCGCGGTAGCCTTGAACGCCGAGTTCGCGACCGAAGCCGCTTTGTTTGTAACCACCCCATGGGGCCTCATTGAAAGTGAAGTGGAAGGTGTTGATCCAGGTGACTCCCGCCCGGATGCGGCGGATGACCCGCTGGGCCCTCGAACCGTCCAGGGTGAACACTGCTCCCGCGAGACCATAGGGGGTATCGTTTGCCTTGCGGATGGCATCTTCCTCATCCCGGAAGGAGCCAAGCACGGCCACCGGGCCGAAAATTTCCTCGCGAACGATGGCCGCATCGTGAGGAGCATCTGCAAAAGCCGTTGGCTGTACGAAATTTCCAGACGCGCGCGAATCGTCATAGCCCGATCCTCCGGCGACCAGGCGGGCGCCACATTCGATGCCTTTGGCAATGTGGCCAAGAACCCGGCTCTGGTGGGCGCGGGAGATCAAGGGGCCCATTTCGGTTTTTTCATCCATTCCGGGGCCGACGGAAATTTTCGTGCATGCCGAGGCGAAGCGCTCCACAAACTGTGGGTAGGCTGACTCCTCGATGAGAATGCGGGAACCTGCGTTGCATACCTCTCCCTGCCCGGCAA
>JBGSSC010000743.1:0-2854 GCA_041737265.1 Terrimicrobiaceae bacterium
CCGCGGTACGGCTGACAACGGCCAAATATTACACGCCTGCACGACAGGTGATCCATGAAAAGGGCGTGGCCCCCAATATTCGCGCACCCCTGTCGCCCGAGGAGGAAACCGAGTTGATCCGTGCACGCAGGCAAACGCGCAAGGGCGAAACTCCACCGCTCGATCTTACAAAAGATTCCCAGTTATCCCGCGCCGCGGATGCCCTTCGGGCGGTGCTTATTCAATCAGCACGGGCCAAAGCCGGGCACACCTCCGGTGGCTGAGGCAGCCCCCACGCTTTTGGCGATTGAAACCTCCTGCGACGAGACTGCGGCGGCAGCCATGCGCGGGACGGGCGAGGTCCTCGCGGAAGTGGTTTTTTCACAAATCGCGCAGCATGCCCCCCACGGCGGCGTCGTACCGGAAATTGCCTCCCGCAGTCACCTTGAAGCCCTCCCTGCACTGCTAGCCGAGATCACTTTCCGATCGGGAATCCGCGCGGGGGACTTTGATGCATACGCCGCGACTGTCGGTCCCGGACTGGCCCCCGCACTGCTCGTTGGTGCAAGCGCAGCAAGGGGTCTGGCAGCAGGAGCACGCAAACCCTTCCATCCCGTCAACCACCTCGAAGGGCATCTGCTCTCTCCGTTTTTCGGGCAATCCGCCATTCCTCCCCATGTGGCGCTGGTTGTCAGCGGAGGCCATACGCTCCTGTTCGACGTGGCGGGCTTCCGCCAGTATGAGGCTCTCGGCCGCACGCTCGACGACGCTGCGGGTGAGGCCTTTGACAAAGTTGCGAAGATGCTCGGCCTCGGCTATCCGGGCGGGATTGCCATTGAACAGTCCGCGGCCGGCGGAAACCCGGCTGCAATCCCCTTCCCCCGTGCACTGCTCGACTCCCCCACCTGCGATTTCAGCTTCAGCGGCCTTAAAACCGCAGTGCGTACCTTCCTGGCAAAGGATCGCGGAGCAACACCGATCGCTGACATCTGTGCCAGCTTCCAGGAGGCAGTCGTCGAAACGCTCGCCACAAAATTACTGAGAGCCACCCGCGCACGCGGGCGCAACCTCGCAACTCTCAGCGGCGGGGTCAGTTCCAACTCCCGTCTTGCCGCTTTTGCCGGCAGGTTGCTGGCCAGGAACGGGATCAGCCTGCAAATCGCCCCCTCCCGCCTCCGGACCGATAATGCCCTGATGGTAGCCTATGTGGCCTCGCTGGAACTGGCTGCGGGAATCGAGCCAGCGGTCACCTGCGATATTTCCCCGAACTATTCACCGGAAACATTTCCCTCATTCGCGCAGCGAGGCGTCTAATCCGGCGGGAGCCGATGCCGAGAGCGGGGTTGTACGCAAAAGGGACCCGATGAGAAACGGGTGCCATCGCCGCCGGATTAAAACATTTTGCTGCGCAAAATAGAGGAAAATAGAATTCCGGATTTCAACCGGTTCCCGGCTGTTTCCGCTCAAGCGTGGAGTCCTCTTCGGCAGCGCGCTCGATTGCAGCGCTGAGATCAGCTATCCGGATCGGTTTGGGAAGAAAATCATCCATGCCGGCTGCAAGGCAAGCCGCGCGGTCGCTTTCATAAGCCTTGGCGGTGACTGCAACGATGTAATGTCCGTACGACGGTTTGGAGGCAGCGCGGATCCTCCGGGTGGCTTCCAATCCGTCCATTTCCGGCATCTGCTCGTCCATGAAAATCAGATCCACCGGCCCGGCTGCAACCCGCTCAACAGCCTCCAGCCCGTTGGAGACCAAGGCAGGGTTGTAGCCAAGACGCTTGAGGATCTGGGCAAGCAGGCGCTGGTTAACCGGGTTGTCTTCGGCGATCAATATCTTCAGAGGATATCGAACCGCCAGCCCCTTCTCGATCCTGACAGGAGGAGGGCTTGCCCCGGGAACAGGCTGACTTGCGGGCACGAGTTCCAGGGGAATTTCAAAATAAAAGGAACTCCCCTCCCCGGGCACCGAATCGACGCCTATGGAGCCGCCCATGAGCCCCGCGAGTTTGTGGCAGATCGAGAGCCCGAGTCCCGTCCCGCCATACCGGCGGGTGGAGCCCTCATCGAGCTGACTGAAGGGCTGAAAAAGCTTCCCGAGAAGGGCCGGCTCGATGCCGATGCCGGAATCCCGGACTTCAAAACGGACATTTTGCGGCCCGTCAGTTTCCCCGCTGCTTTGCACGAAGATACGAATTGAGCCGACGGAAGTGAACTTCAACGCATTGGAGACCAAGTTTGAGAGAACCTGCTGCAAGCGTTGGGGATCACCCAGAATGAGGTCGGGCAGGGTGTTATCAACAGAATAGGAGAGCTCAAGCCCTTTTTGGGAAGCCGCTTCGGAAAAGAGGTGGATCACTTGACCCACGAGTGAGGATAAAGAGAGGGGAACCTTTGCGATTGCCACCCTGTCGGCCTCGATTTTGGACAGATCGAGAATATCGCCGATGATGGCGAGCAGCGACTCTCCACTGGCCCTGATGGCTTTGATGTAGTCCCCTGCATCCGGTCCGCCGGGATCAAGCTCCAGCAACTCCGACATTCCGATGATCGAATTGAGCGGGGTGCGCAATTCATGGCTTGTGTTGGCCAGAAAGCGGCTTTTGGCCAGGGCCGCGGCTTCCGCCCTGCCTCTGGCTTCCGCAAGTTCGGCGACAATTTGCCGTTGCAGGGTGATGTCTTCCTTTACGGCCAGATAGTGAGTCACTTTGCCTTCGGCATCCCTCAAAGGCGAGATAGCCACGCTTTCCCAGAAATCCTCCCCGTTTTTCCGTCTGTTATTCAGCTCCCCGTTCCAGGTTTTTCCCGAAGCGATGGCGTTCCACAGTTCCTCATAAACGTGCGGTGGCTGAACTCCGGATTTCAGCAAACGGGGATT
>JBGSSC010000483.1:0-3319 GCA_041737265.1 Terrimicrobiaceae bacterium
ATTATGTCTGGTATTGTTATCCCAAAGTATAACGAATTGTTTGAGAGATCTATTTCTGACACATTCGGCGAAGGAGAAGGCTGGCATTTTGGATCAGGAGATCCTGAATTTTGGTTCCCCGTCCCACCGTGAGGATCAGGAGGCCCGTGGCGAGAGGGTCGAGGGTTCCACAGTGCCCGATCTTGCGTGTGTCCAAGGCCCGGCGGGCAATCGCGACGACATCATGCGAGGTCATCGCCGCCGCTTTGTCCACGAGGAGGACCCCGTCAATCTCGTCCCGGGATGGCATCGCAAAGGGCTTGGTTGAAACGGTTGGAAACTTCAGCGAGCGAGCCCGCGACCCGGGCACCGGCAGCGAGGGGATGACCACCGCCGCCGAAGATGCGGCAGACGGCACAGACATCCACGCGCGGATCCTTCGAACGGGCGCTGACACGGACTTTTCCGCCCTCGAGCTCCTCGTAGAAAGCGGCTGCAAGCACGCCCTCCACCGAGCGGAGGTGGTCGATGATTCCCTCGTTGTCTTCGGGAAGTACTCCCAGGGTGGCGATGTCCGCCGCAGAAAGCGAGAATGTGGCAATCCGGTCATCGCAGAGAAATTCGGCGGTGTTCAGGGCGTGCCGGAGCAAGGCGAAACGGCGCCGAGGCTGGGTGTCGTGCATCTGTACCGACAACTCTCCAACTTTGACCCCCGCCTCCGCAAGGGCCGCAGCGGCCCGGAAAGTCGCCGGGCTTGTCCCGGAATATTGGAAGGAACCGGTGTCCGTCGCAATGGCCGCGAAGAGATTTTCCGCAATGCCGCCGCTGAGCGGGGCCTTGGCTTCTGTGAGATAGTCGAAAAGGATCTGCCCGGTGGCCGGGGAGGAAGGGTCGATGTGGTTGAGAGTGCCATAACCCTCGTTGCTGACATGGTGATCGATGTTGATCCAGAGTGGCGCGGATGAAATGGCACCGAGCACTGTGCCCAGCCGCTCCCGGGTCGAGGCATCGAGCGCGACGACTGCGTCGAAGGCCCGGGGACTGCCGGGAGGCTGCTCAACCATTTCGTGATGAGGAAGGTAGTGGAATTTTCCCGGGACTCCATCCTCGTTCCAGGCGCTCACTTTCTTGCCGAGGCTTTTCATGTGAAGAGCAAAGGCAATGATCGATCCCAGAGCGTCGCCATCGGGTCGCATGTGGCTTGTGACCAGGACGGATTGGGCGGGTGCCAGGGCTTCCCGTATCGACTGGAAGGAGTCTTTCGGGGGTGTTGTCTCTTGATTCATTCTTTTTCGAGGCCCAGTTCGTCGAGGATGCCCAGCACGCGGGTGCCGCGCTCAATGGCTTCGTCGAACTGAAAATGCAGGTGGGGAGTGTGCTTGAGGACAACGCGCTTGGCCAGCGCGGTTTGCAAAAGAATGCGGTTCTTTTCCAATTTCGCAAGAACCTCATCCCCCACGACCTTTCCGCCAAGGGCGCTCACAAAAACATGCGCGTTCTTGAGGTCGGGGGTGATATCCACCGCGCTTACCGTGACAAGCGGTGCGCCGAAGGAAATTTCACGTTGGATGATGACGCCGAGTTCTCTCTTGAGAACTTCGCAGACGCGTTTGAGACGGTGTTGCATCGGATAATTAAGGTGGTCCTTCCGCGGCAGGGCGATTCGGACCGGTGGCCTACTGGATCAGGCGCTCGAGGGAGGGGTCGGGGGCGGCTCCGAGCTGGGTTGCGAGCTGGTAGTGCTGCTTGGCCAGCTCGATGGAAGGCGGCTTGGTGGTGGCGTAGAGCACTGCCAGGTTGAAGTGGGCGTTTGCGTAGTTCGGGTCCAATTCGATCGCGTGTTTGAGTTTTTCCTCCGAGCTGTCCCGCTCCCCCTGCTGGGCGAGGCAAACACCCAGGTAGTTGTATGCGACCGCATCCTTGTTGTTGAGGTCGATCGCCTTGCCCAGGGCTGACCGGGCTTCCTCAAAACGGCCCTGGCGGCTGTAAGCGATTCCGAGGTGGGTGTGCGCAAAAGAATCCTCCGGGCTGAGTATGATTGCCTTTGCAAGCGCGATCTCCGCAGCGGAAAGTTTTCCGGCTTCGATCTGAACCGCACCAAGGTTGGACAGGACGAAGTAGTTTTCCGGCAGCAGCTCAACGATCCGTTGGTAGATTTTCTCAGCCCCGGTGTAATTTTTTTCGTTGAAGAGTTGCTGGGCCTCGCGAACGAGCTCCCTTGCCTCGGGAGTGAGCGCGGAGGCTCCCTGCGGCCCCGCCTCGACGAGGTTTCGAGCGGCCTCCGATTCGGTGGGCATGGTAATCGCGAGGCCCACTTCCAGCTTGTCGGCCGCAGGCTCGGTGAGCAGGGAGACCGGATCCTTGAAGAGCGTACGTTCCTCGGCAGTGAGTTCGAGGACCGGAGCCCCGAGCACGGCCAGATACGAGGTGAGTGTTTCGGACTCCAGTTTGAGCCGCGCAAACTCCGCCTCGAGGACACGGCGGGCCTCATCGCGTTGGTTCTGGAGTTTGATCTGACGAAGAATAATTCCCCTGAGAAGGTCATTTTCGGCCAGAAGGTTCTGCTCCTCGCTGCTCGGGATGGGGATCAACTTGAGGCGGGCGAGTTCACCTGCCGCCTCGTCGAGTTGGGCGGCAAGCTCGTCGATGCGGGCATCGCGGCGGGCAATTTCGGTTTGCGCTTCGAGGAGGCGGTCATTCACGCTGTTGAGATCGCTCTGCAGTGCGACCGAAGCCGAGTCGCGCCCGGCGGCCGACTCAAGTTTCTTTTCGGCCTCTGCAAGTTTGCCGGAAAGCTCTTTGTTTGCGGCAGCCAATCGCTCCATCTCTTCCTTGTCGGCACCGGCTTTTTCCGCTGCTGCGATGGCTTTCTGGAGCTTGGCGTTTTCCGCCGTGAGGCGGGCGACGTTCGCGGCATTGGCCTTGGCTTCTTCCATGGCACCATCTCGCTGGGCGATGGCTTCGTCCTTTTGCTTTCCGAGCCGGCTTTCGGCCTCCGCGAGTTTGGCCGCTGCGTCTTCCAGCTTCGCCGTGGAGGACTCAAGCTCCTTGAGGGACTTGTCGCGGGAGGCGGCCAGCGTTTTTCTTTCCTCTTCGAGGGTTTTGCGGATGGCCTCGGTTGATGCAATGTACGTTCCGGCTCTTTCCACCTGAGCTGCGAGGCGTTCGTTTTCCTCGCGAAGAACCTCCGCGTCGGCATCAGCCTCCGCAAGCCTCTTGAGAAAGGCGGTGGTTTCCCGCTCCCGGGCTGCAAGCGCTGCCTGTCCGCCGCCGGAATCCCTCTTGATGTTCTCGATGTCGCGCTACAGCCTGTGGATCGAAAAGCAGCTCGCGCGCAGCA
>JBGSSC010000763.1:0-10142 GCA_041737265.1 Terrimicrobiaceae bacterium
GACCACCGTCTTACGACGGCGGCTACGACAAGATTTCCATCGCTCCAACCCGAATCAGCAGAGCTTATCCGGCGATCTGTTTGAGCAGGTCCACACAGCGGTTTGAATAGCCCCACTCGTTGTCATACCAGCTCACGAGCTTGAAGAAATTCTGGTTCAACTCGATGCCACTGCCGGCGTCGAAAATGCTCGAATGGGTATCATGGATGAAGTCCGAGGAAACGACCTCATCTTCGGTGTAGGCAAGGATGCCCTTCAGGTAGGTCTCGCTGGCTTTCTTCATCGCTGCGCAGATTTCCTTGTAGCTGGTGGCCTTGGTTGTTTTCACCGTGAGATCAACGACCGAGACGGTGGGAGTGGGGACGCGGAAGGACATACCTGTCAGCTTGCCTTTGACCTGAGGGCAAACGAGGGCAACCGCCTTTGCGGCACCGGTCGTGCTTGGGATGATGTTGATCGCCGCGCTGCGGCCGCCTTTCCAGTCTTTTTTGCTCGGGCCATCGACTGTCTTCTGGGTGGCGGTGTAGCTGTGAACGGTGGTCATGAGGCCTTCTTCGATGCCGAACCCTTCCTTGAGCAAAACGTGCACGACCGGCGCGAGGCAGTTGGTCGTGCAACTCGCGTTGGAAACGATGTTGTGTTTGGACGCGTCGTACTGGTCGTTGTTGACGCCAATGACGACGGTAATGTCCTCCCCTTTGGCGGGAGCGGAGATGATGACCTTTTTGGCTCCTGCATCGAGATGACCTTTCGCCTTGGCCGCCTCGGTGAAGAGGCCGGTGCTTTCGATCACGATATCAACTCCCAGGTCTTTCCAGGGAAGCGCGGCAGGGCCCTCCTTGACGGCGAGACATTTGATCTTATGGCCGTTGACAACGAGCGTGTCGTCTTCCTCGACCGATGGGGAGGATTTTTCGCTGTGGACCTCACCGGCGAAGCGACCCTGGGTCGAATCGTATTTCAGGAGGTAGGCAAGGTTGTCTGCAGGAACGAGATCGTTGACCGCCGCGACCTTGAAGCCTTTTTCGAGAAGGCCCTGTTCGACGAGTGCGCGAAAGACGAGGCGGCCGATGCGGCCGAATCCGTTGATACCGATGGTGGTCATTTTGATGGGATAATGTGGATTGAATTAAATGTGAGCCCTCCACCAAATAAGCGGAGCGTCATTCCGTCAATGTCCAAAATGAAAGCGGGTTCGGGATTCCGGCGGGTATTTCGCAGGACCGGCCGGATGATCATGCCAGCATCCGGCATACCTTTCGCAGAATTTCCGCCATGCGCTCCACCTCTGCGATCGTATTGTAAAAGTAGAAGCTGGCCCGTGCCGAGGCGGGTACGCCGAGTTTGCGCAGCAATGGCTGTGTGCAGTGATGGCCGCCGCGGAGCGCGAGCCCATATTGGTCGGCAAGGGTGACAATGTCGTGGGCGTGAACCCCGTCAATGACGAAGCTGACAAGTGCGGCGCGTTCTCCGACCGGGCCGAGAATCCGCAGGCCCGGGATCTCTCCCAGCGCCGCGAGCGCCGCCCGGGTGATCCGGTTGTCGTGCGCGTGAATCCGGTCTCTGCCAATCCGGTCGATAAAATCCACTGCAGCGCCGAGGCCGATGGCTTCCGCAATGGCAGGGGTGCCGGCCTCGAAGCGGTAAGGAGGATCTTTGTAGGTGCTGCCTTCGTAGCGGGCCTCGGCAATCATCTCCCCGCCACCATGAAATGGTTCCATCCCGGCCAAGACCTCCTCCCTCCCGTACAGGATGCCAATCCCGGTCGGGCCGCACATTTTGTGGCCCGAGAAGACAAGAAAGTCCGGACCCATCGAGGCGACATCGAGCGGCATGTGGCCGGCGCTTTGTGCGGCATCGACCAGTACGCGAACACCGTGGGCCCGCGCTTTTGCACAAAGTGCTGCGGCGGGGTTCACTGTTCCCAGGCTGTTGGAAACGTGGGTGAATGCAAATAGCTTCACCGGACCCGAGAGCAATTCGTCCAGATTATCGAGCAGGAGCTCTCCGGTGCCGGAGATTGGAACAAACCTGAGAGAGGCCCCTTTGCGTTGGGCCAACATCTGCCACGGCACAAGGTTGCTGTGATGTTCGAGTTCGGTGAGGAGGATCACATCGCCAGGACCGACGTTGGAGTCGCCCCAGGCGCGGGCGACGAGATTGACACCTTCGGTGGTGCCGCGGGTGTAGACGATTTCCTGTTCCTTTGCTCCGATATAAGCGGCGATCCGCGCCCGGGATGCTTCGTAGGCGGTGGTCGCGCGGTTGCTCAGTTCGTGCAGGCCACGGTGGACGTTGCTGTTATCCCTCTCATAGTAGTGGACGATGGCCTCAATGACCTCGCGCGGTTTCTGCGAAGTGGCGGCATTGTCAAAGTAGATAAGAGGATGCCCGTTGACCTGCTGGTCAAGCACCGGGAACTCTCCCCGGATGGCAGACCAGTCGGGTTCATTCGAGGCAGAGACAGCGGACATCCCGCATCCATACGCCAATCCCCCCTCATTCTCAAGAGTCGGGAGAGACCCTGATCCTGGCGCAAGGGCCACTACTGGGAGGACGAACCTCCGCGTGAGCCCATTTATCACGGCTCGGACGGAGCCTCGCCCTCCCCCGTTTTATCGATGCGTCGCAGATAGGCGTCCATTCCATTTCTCCCCAAGGGCACTTGCCCACAAACCCGCCCTTTCCACCGGCCCCGCCGGATCAGGGAAGGAAGTCGGAGAGGGCGACAGGAGGACCTTTTTGCCCAAGCATCTCGTAGGAAATCATGCCTGTGCCTGTGGGGATCCACTGCGTCCCGTCGTTGGCGAGGGTCATGCCCTTGATTGCAAGCTTGGTCTTGCTTTCCTTGAGCGGCTTACCTTTCAAGTCGAGGAGCGGATCGCCATTGGAGTCAAGAGGGTTGCCGTTGGAGAATAGAATGTTGTAACCACCTTTGGCATATTTGATCGGTTTTTTTGCAAAGCGCACCTTTTCACCGCCGGGTTTGGTCAGAACAGCTGCCGCAAACACTGTCTTTTTGCCCTTGGCGTTGGTTTCTTCCGTGATGTCGAGCTGTGCGTTCCAGTCGCTCTTGAGTTTGTCTGCATTTTCGTCCGAGACGGGCGGCTGGATTAATGCCTTTTTGTAGGTGAGCTTCTCATCGCCCTCAACGCCCTTGCCGCTGGCGACGCCATCCGAAACTTTTTGACCTTCGATCTCCTCGAGTTCCAGCGATGTCTCGGCAGTTCCGGAGCCGCTGGCAGGGATGCCATCAATGGCGGCGGTTTTCTCCGACCCTTTGTAGCTGACGACGGGCTCACCTGCCTTGTTCTTGAGCGATGCCACGGCCTCGAGGTTCGGACTGTTTCCCGGCCCCGTCACGCCGTCCACGGTGCCCATCACGTCGCCTTTGCCTGCCGGATCGAAGGTTTGGGAAACAATCGCGCCTCTGCAGTTGATGACCGTTGTATAGGTGCCGGTCGCATCGACAATGCGGCGGAAACCATTAGAGAACTGGGTTGGGGGCACGAAGGTGACTTCGCCGACGGGGTTCTGCGCTTTGAGCTGGACTTTGAGGGTGCCGCGGTCTTCCGGGGCAGAAGGAATGCTGCCGGCGTAGGGGGATGCTGAACCCGGCGGCATGACGTTGAATGCTTTGTGTTTGATCGAAACCAAGTCGAAGCCGGGGTTGGCAGTTGCCGTGAAATTCAGCGTCTGTCCCTTCGAAAGTCCAATGATGGTCGTTTCGGTTATGGTTCCTGCTTCGAAAGTTTGAGGAATATTGTAGGTGAAGGAGACTGATCCCGGAGGATTAATCTCGATCCTCCACGCGTTGGCGGTGGTGGAGACAGCTCCCAAGAGCAAGCAGACAAGCAAGGCAGCAAGGAACTTCGGGGATGTAAGTGTTTTCATTAGGTGGGGTGGTTTGTGTCCGGCAGCCTGCACGGCACACAGATATACGAAATGCTAATATTTCCACTAAGTCAAGGTGATTCCGCTTCCGGAGTGGCACACATTTAATTCCCTTGCCAATGATATCCTGCGCAAAAGGGTGCAGGATTTTCCCGTGGCCGATCGCATAAGGTGCTGGCGGTGGGCTCATGGTTGAAGGTTTCCGGGTCGCCAGAATCGTGACAAATGGGAAACGACGAAGCGTTTCCCTCCATATTGCGGAGTAAAAACTTTCTAATCCGGAGGCCACCGCCGGATAAGGGATTGCGCCAATCTTCGTGCCTGGAAAACGGGGCGGATGAATTCGCGTTGGCAGCGGGCCTGGAAGGAGAGCGGTTTCTGAAGTGTTGAGCCGCCGGATTTGAAGCTGCATTCATCGAAAAGCCCGGGTGTGACCAGTCCAACCCGGATACCAAAGTCCCACCATCTCTGGATGGCGACATCTACCGGCTCGAACAAGCGGGTTGTACCGTTGAGGAGTGCCTGCGTGGCTGCGCGGTTCAGGGCCTGGGCGACCGCACCCAGAGGCGCAACGAGCGGACGGGAAACCGAGTAATTGCATTTGGGTTTCGATAATCCGGCTCCCATCATACGTGGATGGAACAGCTTAACGAGCATTGGCGAGCGTTCGGTGTTCAAAAAGTCCAGGACATCCCACATTACGCTGGCGCTGCAGAGCGGTTCGACATCATCTTCCAAAAAGACCGCGTATGGAGCGTCAGATGAATCCAGAAACGTCTGCCATGCCTTTCTGTGGGAAAGGAAGCAGGCGATCTCGCCTGCATTCAATGGTGCAAAATATCCGCGCCGGTTCCGCACAGGGTCATAAAAAGAGGCAAGCTCTTCCGGCGGCATGAGCAGGGCATCCCGTGCCGGAATCCGGTGGAAGGCGATGCCCGCACGGGAGAGTGTCGAAGAGACGGCCTCGAGGCGTGCGCTTGAGGCTTCCATGTTGATGACATAAACGGGAGGCAGCATGGAATCGGACGCGAGCATTACACGAACCACCCCCGGGGATCAAACGTGCAGGCCGTACGTTGCTCTTTGCGCCGTCGTGCTGGGGATCTGGGTGGTGGCGGTTATCACATCGACCCGTACCACGCTCTGGGATCGCGACGAGTCGCGTTATGGGACAGCCGCGCTCGAAATGGCGGCTTCGGGCAATTTCCTTTATCCGACATTCAACGGAGAGCTGAGGGCTTATCAGCCGATCATGGTCTACTGGCTGATGGCGGCCCCGGTGAAGCTGTTCGGGCCGACCGAATACGCGGTGCGTTTTTCTTCGACGGTGGCCCTGGCAGCCATTTGCCTGGTGACCGGACTCATTGCGCGCGAACTCGGTGGAGAGCGGTGTGGATGGCTTGCTGCCTTGCTCGTTGGCACGAGTCCGCTGGCATTGGTGGCTGGCACGGCTGCAACGACCGATGCCTTGCTGGCAGCTTTTATTCTTCTGTCCCAATGGATTTTCGTTCGCGCATGGACTCGCGGGCCCCGTGTCTGGCACGGATCTGCAATGGGCCTTGCCATCGGGTGTGCCCTGCTGACCAAGGGCCCGCTTGGACTGATCCTCCCGGTGCTGACCATGTCGTGTGCGTTGATTCTTGCGAGAGGACGTTCGGCAGCCGTTCCCTTCCGGGCCAAGCTACTGACAGCCGGCCTCCTGGGCTTGGGGATTTTTCTCGCGTGGGGGATTCCGGCGAATGCGGCGACCGGCGGGGCTTACTGGCAAATCGCGATTGTTGAGCGATTGACGCGCAGGGTCTTCACGGCAATGGAGGGGCACGGCGGGGGAGATCCGGTTTCCTATATCCTGCATCTTCCCTATTACCTGCTCGTTCTGATGGTGGCGATTCTGCCTTGGACGATGTATCTGCCGTCTGCACGGAGGGCGTTGGAACACGCGCCCCGGTCCGGCGTTTGGGGGAGGAGTCCATCGGGATTGGTGGCGCTTATGGCAGGGATGGTGGCTCCGCCCCTGGTGTTGATGACTCTTTTGGTTAGCAAACTCCCGCACTACGCCTTGCCCTTGGTGCCTTGGATGGCGGTATGGCTGGCGATGGGGCTGAATGCAACTTCGTTGCCGGAGTTTCCCGTTCCAGAGCGCGACCGGTTCCGGCGCATTGCACTTGCATTCGTCGCTTTCTACATCCTGGTCGCGGCTGCTGTATGTCTTGCGCCCTGGGTCTTGCCCGCGCTTGCCGCCTGGAAAGTCACCGGCGGCCTCCTTGCATTGCTTTCCTTGGCTGTTTTGGGTGGAGTGACTTATTTTCTGACAAGGAACGACTTCCTCGCGGCGGTCCGGATCCATGCTTTCGGGATGGTTGCCGGTCTGATTGTCTGCGGTTTGTTTGTGTTTCCGGCGATGGAAGAGCTGGTCAAGCCCGGTCAGAATCTTGCACGCGAAGCGGGTCGAAGTAGGGACGGGTACGGTTCGGTGGCCTGTTTGGGTTGGACCGAGCCGGGGATGCACTTCTATCTGGGGGGGCGCACGATCACCTATCTTGCCGATGACGAAGCCTTCGCAAACTGGGCTGGAAAAAAGGGTCCCGCGACACTGATCTCAACCCGCGGGGATGCTGACCGGATCAGGGAATCCCTTGAATCCAATGGCTTTCGCGAGATCGCACAGAGAGCAGGTTTGGATCACGTTCGTGGCGGGTGGGTTGTTCTCTGCGCCTTCCGGCGGGACTGAGGAGGCGTTGCATCTCTCGCTTTGATGAGGTAGGCGACAATCTCCTCGGCAAGGCGGGGGCCGATGCCCGGAGTTTCCGCGACGAGTGCCGGGGTTTGCTTGCGCAGCCGCTCAACCGAGCCGAAGGCCGCGAGCAGGGCCCGCTTTTTCGCCGGAGACACGCCGGGAATGTCATCAAGCAGGCTTTCCCTTACCCGCCGCTTGAGGAGCAGGCTGTGATAACCGTTTGCGAACCGGTGGGCTTCATCCCGGATCCGCTGAAGCAGCTTGAGAGCACCGCTGTCGGCGGGAAGCCGGAGCGGCAGAGGGCGTCCCGGGCGGTAGATCTCCTCGAACTCTTTCGCAAGGCCGATCACCGCCAGCTCACCAAGTCCAAGCCGGGCGAGCTCCTTGCCGGCACTCGAGAGTTGTCCCTTCCCGCCGTCCACGATGATCAGGTCGGGGAGCGGTGCTTCAGGGTTCCGTGCGGCAGCTTCCGTGGCAGGAAGTTGGCAGTATTCCGCGTCCTCCCCGTAGGCTCTTGCTGCCTCGCGGAGCACGCGGCTGTAACGCCGGCGCACGACTTCTGCCATGCTTGCGAAATCATTCTGGCCGGGGAGGCCGGTAATCCGGTAGCGGCGGTAATTCGCGCGGTCGGGCACGCCGTCGCGGAAGCGCACCATGCTGGCCACAATATGGGTGTCGCTGATGTTCGAAATATCGAAGCATTCCATCAGGGAGGGAGCACCGGGAAGGCCGAGTGCGTCTCCGAGGGCCGCAAGATCGGAAGCAGGGTCAATCGCCGATGGCAGGACCTTTCGCGTGAAGCGCGTCATCGGCTTCGCTGTCATCCTCAGATCGTCGAGAAGGTTGCGCAGAGAGGCCGCTTTCTCAAAATCCAGCCTGGCGGCAGCCGCGTGCATGTCGGATTCCACCTGCACGATCATTTCCTGCGATGCGCCCTCCAGGAACGCGCAGGCCTTTTCCACCCGCAAAAGGTAGTCACCGCGCGTGATCCGGCCGACGCAGGGTGCGCTGCAGTTTTTGATAACGGCATCCAGGCAGTGGCGGAAATCCTGTTCGCCGGGCTCGTGCGGGCGGCAGGCGCGGATCCCGAAAGTTTTACGCATGGCATTGAGTGCCGAGCGCAAAGCGCCGCTGTGAGCGAACGGTCCGAAATAGCGGGCTCCATCTTCCTTCCGGAGACGGGTGAGGTGAAATCTCGGCCACGGGTCATCAAGGTGAACCCTCACAAGAAGGAACCGCTTGTCGTCGCGAAAGCTGATATTGTATTTCGGGCGGAACTCCTTGATGAGGCGGCCCTCGTAGAGCACGGCTTCGGCATCGCTTCGGACCGTGTGGAATTCGAACTCCCAGATACTGTCCATCAGGGCACGGGTTTTGAGGTCTGCAGCCGCCTTTCTTGACGGCGTGAAATAATTGGCCAGCCGCTTCCGCAGGTCACGGGCTTTGCCAACATAGATAACCCGTTTGAGGCGGTCCCGCATCACGTAAACTCCCGGCCGGTGCGGAACGTCACGCAGGCGGGCCTGAAGGTCCGGCTTTGAATCCTCTCCGCTCACGGCTTTTCCTTCCCAGCGGTCAGCCGGCGGGCACCAGCTGCACGACCTTCCCGGGCTCGTCGTAAACAAGGGTCAGGGCCCCGTCCCCGAGCGACCGCACATCCCGAATCCTTCCGGTACGTTCGAGAAGGATTTCCTGGTGAGTGACTTTGTTGTCTTCCGAGACTTCCATCCGGACGAGCTTCTGATGGGCAAGTGCCGTGGCAAAAAGGTTGCCTTTCCAGCCGGGAAATTTGTCGCCGTAATAAAAGTCGATGCTGCCGACGGCAATCGAAGGCGTCCAGTGAAGGACCGGCGGCTCGATCCCCGGGGCTTCGGTTTTGTCGGTGATCGGGGTTCCGCTGTAGTTGATCCCGTAGGTCACAATCGGCCACCCGTAATTGAGCCCCTTGCGGATGATATTGACCTCGTCGCCCCCGCGGGGGCCGTGCTCACTTGCCCACAGGAGTCCGGTTCGGCGGTCAAAGCGCAGCCCCTGGGGGTTGCGGTTTCCGTAGCTCCAGATGGCCGGCGAGGCATCCGGAGTTCCGACAAACGGGTTGTCTGCAGGAATGCGGCCATCGTCGTGGATGCGGTGGACCTTGCCTTTAACATTGGTCAGCTTCTGGGCGTTGTTTTCGGGCGTGGTCTTGTCGCCGCGGTCGCCAATGCTGAAGTAGAGGAAGCCCTTGCCATCGAAGTCGATGCGGTTTCCAAAATGCGCGCCGCCCTTGGTGTATTCCGTTTCCGGGGCTTGAAAAATGGTTTTCTGATCAACAAAGGCATGGCCCTGCAGTTTTCCCCTCACGATTTTCGTCAGCGCGGCATCCTCCTTCGGATCAGCGAAAGAAAGGTAGATCCAGCCGTTCTCCGCATACTGCGGGTGAAGCTGGATATCCAGCAGCCCCCCCTGGCCTTTCGCCCAGACGGCTGGGGTCCCCTCGACCGGTCGCGGGTCGAGCACGCCATCTTTGATGATCCTCAGCCGTCCCGGGCGCTCGGTAACCAGGTAGCGCCCGTCCGGCAGGAGCACGATTCCCCATGGGTTCTCCAGCCCTTCGGCAAGAACTTCCACCCGGAAATTCGCCTTTTCGGAATTGATGACCGTCCCTTGGGCAAGGGCGGAAACCTGAATAAGGAAGATGCCACCAAGGGTGGCCGATAAGAATGACCTGATCACCACCCAAGTCTGGGCGATCCCGGCCATTTTGCAAGTAGCGGCGAGGGTGCGGATTTTGCGCTGTCCGATTGACACAATGCCGGGGAAGGAGATGATAGGGTATGGCAAAATCCCGGGCGGCATCATTTTCCTTCGAGGGCGCGTTCTCGGCTTCTGCCGTCGCAGAGGTGGCCGGTCGTATCCGTGGCACCCTCGATGCTCCCGCAAACGTGGGATTCGCCTTTGTCAGTCCGGGATATTTGGAGCACGTGCAGGAGTTCTGTGAAATCCTCCGTGTGGATGGCCATATCGTCGATGTCATTGGCACGACCGCTGCCGGGAACCTCGATGGGGGTGTGGAGCACGAAGGAGGTGAGGGCTTCTCCGTTCTTGCGTTGGCGATTCCCGGCGCAGGGACCCCGGTTGCCGCACTTTCGCAGGAAAGTCCCGGTGATGCAGCCGGCCTTGCCGCACGGGCAGGGGTTGGAAAAATCGAGGGCTGGATTGCCTTTGCGAATCCCTTCACTTTTGATGTCGAGCCATGGCTTGCGGGCTGGACGCCTTCCGGTTCCGGGATCCCCGTGGTGGGCGGCCTTGCCAGTGGCGGCCGCTCGGCGGAGGAATGTGCCGTTTTTCTGAATGGCCGGCCCGCGGATTGCGTGGTTGCCGGGGTCTCAGCGCCAGCCCGGCTTGTGCCGGTGCTCAATCAGGGGTGTCGTCCGATCGGAGAGCCGCTCACAGTCACTCGCGCCCAGGAAAATGTTATCTTTGCTCTCGGGGCCAGGCCGGCATACGAAGCGCTCGAGTCCGCGTTCGA
>JBGSSC010000773.1:0-4055 GCA_041737265.1 Terrimicrobiaceae bacterium
CCATTCCAAATTGACACTTCCCATTTCAGCGATGAGTGCTTCGGGAGGAGAACCTGCTGACAGCCGGAGTTTCCAGACCATCGACCGTCTTTATGTTGCAGGAAATGTCCGCAAGTCCGCAGGGCACAACCTTCAGACCGACGCTCACGTCGATGTTCAATTATTGGGTAAGGATGCGAAAGTTCTGACAGAAAAGAGATTCGACATTGATCCAACACACCCCCGAAGGGAACAGGCCCGGGGACACCGGTATTCCTTTGTGGTGAGTTTCCCGTTGGATCTCGCCCGGCAGGCAGCATCGATTCGAATCATTTACCATGAGCCGGCCCATTCCAGGCCATGATACCCATCCCTTTACTGGCTTTGCTCCTGGTCACGGCGCTTCCGGCTGCTGCCCAGCTTCCGCTCACTGCCGAAGCGGCGGCAAAACTGGCACGCGAGAAAAATCCTGAGCTTTCAGCAGCCAGAAATCTGATTGCCGAGGCGCAAGGGCGGTCGCTCGTGAGTGGACGACTGTCAAACCCAGAACTCGGGGTCGAGGTTGCAGGCGGCCAGGATTCTGAGGGGCGGGTCTCCATCGGGGTCACCCAACGCTTTCCACTTACCGCGAGGCTCCGTATGGAGCGGGACCTCTCCAACCTGGAAGTGGAGATGGCACGTCTGGAAGTTCAGGACCGGGAACGCCGGATTATGGCAGCTGCCCGTACCGCACTATACGAGCTCGCAGCAGCGCGGCAGTCCATCGCACTTGCACGGCGGCAGGTGGTGGTGGCCGCCGCCTTCGCAAAGTCGATTGATGAAGGGACCACCCAGGGCTTCGGATCGAAGCTTGATGGACAACAGGCGGCGCTGGCTGCTGACACTCTTCGCACCACGGAAGAATCCTTGCGCAGCCAGGAAATCATTGCGGCCGCACGTTTGAACGGGTTGCTCGGACGCCAACCTGACGCAGCACTCTCCGTCACAGAATCACTCAATCTGCCTCCGGAGCCTCCGGCCATGAGGCCCGTTGGAGCGCGGGCGGATCTGCAACTTGCAGAAATGGCCGTTCGGGCCGGAGCCACCGACATTTCTCTCGCGAAGGCCAATCGTTGGGACGACGTCGGCATCGGCCTGTTCGTTGAGGGAGAGCGGTTCAGGGACGAGCCTGAAGGCATTGAACCCGAAGCGCTCATCGGTGTTCAGTTCAGTGTGCCTCTTCCATTCTGGCAAAACGGCGCCGGCAGGGTCGCTGAGAAGCAGGCCTCGCAGAGGCGAAAGGCCCGACAGCTCGAAGCCCTCGGATTAGCTGTGCAAAGCGAGTCCATCACAGCACATCAATTGATGTCTGCCCGCTACCGGACCGCAGCACAGATCACAGACAAACTGATCCCGGCCGCGCTCCAACATTTGGCTGATTCCGAGGCTGCGTATGGACGCGCCGAGCTGGATATTCAGAGGGTGTTTCTCGCGCGCGAACGGCTCGCCGAAATCGAATCCGCTGCTCTCGAAGCCCGGAAAACCTACTTCCTTTCCTACTCAGAGTGGCTCGGCACCCTGGGTGAAACGCCCGCCAAACCATGAAAACTGTTTGTTCCACAATTCTGACTCTAATTGTCGCCTCCTCCTTGCTATTCGCCGCCGATGAAATGGATGCCAAACGCATGGCGAACACGGTCATTCTCGACGAAACCGGCGTAAAGAATCTGCGAATCGAAACCGTCCTCGTCGAAGAAACCACTTTCGAGGAAAGCATTTTCGCACTGGGACGCATTGGCGTTTATCCGGGGCGGCGCGCTGTCATCAGCAGCCGGATCCCCGGACGGGCCCTGGAGGTTTTCATGAAACACGATCACCCGATTGCCAAGGGCGAGGTTGCGCTCGTAGTCGAAAGCCGTCAACCGGGGAACCCGCCGCCCAGGATTGAGGTCATGGCACCAATCTCCGGGCTCGTGAGCGAGACAAACATCGTCCCAGGTGAACCGCTCGATCCTGATAAAATCCTCGCCGAAATTCTCGACGTCTCCGATGTCTATGCACTGGCCAGGGTGCCAGAACATCTGGCGGGCCTTCTTCAAAAGGGACAACGCGCGAAAATCAAAGTTCCCGCCGTTCCAGAAAAGGTCTTCGATGCCGATTTGGAACACCTCGGCGCAATCGCTGATACTGAGAGCGGCACCGTGGAAGCGGCGTTTCACGTCGAAAACCCCGACCTCGTTTTGCGGCCCGGCATGCGCGCGGAATTCTCCATTGTCGTGGACGAAAAAGCGGAAGTGTTTTCCATACCCCGGGCCGCATTGCAGGGCGATGGAGCAAACCGGTTTGTTTACGTCAGAGATTTCGATATTCCAAACGCCTTCGTAAAAACTCCCGTCGTCGTCGGACGCCTGAATGACCGCAGTGTGGAGATCCTGGGCGGGTTATTTCCGGCGGATGAGGTCGTGACCCGCGGGGCGTACTCTCTCGCCTTTGCTGGCGTCGGAACGGTTTCGCTCAAAGAGGCGCTGGATTCCGCGCATGGGCATGAACACGCCGAGGACGGATCGGAGCTCAATGCAGCAAACCGGCCTGAAGAATCCCATGCTCACGAAAAACAGAGTCCCTTCTGGATGATCGTAAGCGGAATCCTTTTCATCCTCCTCATCGGGGTCTCAATCTGGAAGCGAGGGGGGAACCGTGCTGAATAGACTCATCGAATGGTCGCTGACATATCGAAGCGGCGTGATCGGGGTTTCCCTGGTCGTCCTGATCCTCGGGATATATACCGCAGTGCAACTCCCGGTTGAGGTCCTGCCCGATCTGACCAAGCCCACGGTTGTCATCCTCACCGAAGCACCGGGCCTGGCTCCTGAAGAAGTGGAAACGCGGGTCACCCAGCCGATCGAAAGCGCTCTCATGGGAGTCGCAGGTCTTACCCGTTTGCGTTCGAATTCGGACGTCTCCCTTTCGCTTGTCTACGCGGAGTTTGATTGGGATTCCGACATCTATAAAAACCGCATTCTCGTGCAAGAGCGGCTCCAGACCGCACGCGAACAACTGCCAGGGGGCGTGCAGCCAATCATGACCCCGGTGGCTTCTCTGATGGGGGAAATCCTGCTTGTCGGCGTGCGATCCACCATCCCCGAAGGAAAGCCCGGTTATCTTGCACCAAGTGAGGTGCGATCCATTGCGGATTGGGTCATCAAACGCCGCCTGCAGAGCATACCCGGCATAGCCGAGGTGCTCAATATGGGGGGAGGCATCAAGCAGATTGAGGTTCAACCCGACCCCTACCGCATGCAGGCCCATGGCGTTAGTTTTGATGAGCTGGAGTCGGCTGTCGCCAAAACGGCCGGAACAACGACCGGCGGTTTTCTCAACACAGGCCCGACAGAAATCATGGTGCGCAATCTGGCGATGACGACGGACCTCGACGCGATTTCGCATACGGCCATTAAAAGCGTTGGCGACCGCCCCGTTCGCATTTCCGATGTGGCCGAAGTCGCATGGGGCATTGAGCCGATGCGCGGAGATGCCACCGTGAGCCAGACCCCCGAAAAAACGCCCACCTATGGCGTGATCATGTCGGTGACCAAGTCCCCCGGCTTCGACACCCGCCTTATCACCGCGCAAGTCAGTGCAGCGCTGGTCGAATTGGCTCCAAGCCTGCCCCAAGGAATGGAAACCACCCTGCTTTTTCAGCAAAAAGACTTCATCGACAATGCCATTGGCAACCTAACAAACTCCATCATCGAGGCGGCAGTCATGGTCACGGTCGTGCTCTTTATTTTCCTGCTCAACTTCCGCACGACATTCATCACGCTCATGGCCATCCCCATGAGCTTTGCGATCACAATGCTCCTGTTCCTGTGGCTGGATATTTCGGTGAATTCCATGACTCTTGGCGGCCTCGCCGTGGCCATTGGGATGGTGGTCGATGACGCGATTGTCGATGTCGAGAATGTCTTCCGCCGTTTGCGTGCCAATGCGACACTCGCCAACCCGCTTCCCCCGTTGCAGATCATCGCACGGGCATCCGGCGAAGTCCGGAGTTCGATCTTTTACGCAACGGTTATAATCGTGCTCGTTTTCGTTCC
>JBGSSC010000777.1:0-3322 GCA_041737265.1 Terrimicrobiaceae bacterium
GCACGCCCAACCGTCCGCACGAGGGTCTTGAGATTTTCCAATTGCTCGGATTTCCGGGGTCCATCCAAAAGAACGTCATACCAATGTGCCGGATCGAAGTTTTCGATGGCCGCGATTTCGAGGCCGTGGGACGCGGCTTCAGCTTTGACCTTCACGAGTTCCTCGCAGGACCACAATTGGTTCGGATCGCCTGCCAGCCCCCAACCGGAATCATCCCCCACGGGCTGGTCTCCGCTCTGATTGCTCCGCGAGGAACGGAAGTAGTCCACCCAGTGGATCACAAGATGGCCCGCCCCGCATTGCCGGGCAAAGCGGTAGTGATCGGAGTCGAGTTGGTGGCGGTAAAGACCAAAGCCGAGTTTCATACTAGAATCCAATGCTGGCTCCCCCATCCACCGGTAATACGGTGCCAGTAACAAATTGAGCTGCCGGAGAACAGAGATAAACCGCCGCCCACCCAATGTCCTCGGCATGACCGAAGCGTCCCATGGGGGTCCGGCTGAGAATTTTCGCCGAGCGTGCGGGGTCACCGGAGAGGGCTTTGAGCATCATTTCGGATTCAATCCAGCCGGGTGCAATCGCATTGATGCGGACTCCATGTTGCGAAATCTCGGACGCGATGGAGCGAACCATTCCAACATAGGCGCTCTTCGCCGCCGAATACGCCGCCACGAGCGGGATGCCGAAGAGCGAGGTCATCGAGGCAATGAAGAGAATATTTCCGTGCCGGCGTTCGATCATGCCGGGAAGAATCGCCTGAGTCAGCGCGTGGGATCCAAGCACATGCGTGTTGAGAACAGCGGCGAATTCGGCGGTGGTGGTTTCCGTGACGGGTTTTTTCAAATGAATTCCGGCATTGTTAATCAGAATCGTGGGTTCGGCACCGGCGACCCGGGCGGCGGTTGCAAGCAGGTCCGCGGCCCGGTCGTGCATCGTAACATCATGGGAGACAAACGTCGCCGCCCCACCCAACTCCGCGACGGCAGATTTCAGCTCGGGCTCGCGGCGGCCCACCAGCACAACCTTCGATCCGCAGGCAACGAAACACTTTGCCATCCCGAAACCCAGACCAGTCGCGCCTCCGGTGATGATGGCGCATTCGCCGTCAAGGCGGAATGGCAGCTTCTGAAACTCAGAGGATTCCATACTTTTGAAATGCGGCGGTGCTGGAGAGACCGGCTTCGATTTCATTGCGCACCAGATTTTCCGCGGCGGCCTTCTTGAGGGCTTCGCCGATGACTTCCTTCTCCACCTTTTGCGGAATGATAATGACCCCGTCCAGATCGCCAAAAACAAGGTCACCGGGTTCGACATGCACCTGGCCGATTTCGATCGGGCAGCGATAGGCCACCACCTGGGTTCGCACGCTGGAATCCTGGGCATAGCGGCCCCGGCTGAAAACCGGCCAGTTCTGCTCGAGCATGCGGGGGGTGTCCCGGTGAAACCCGTTGATCACAGCTCCCGCTGCTCCCCGCTTTTTCGCGGTGGCGGTGAGGATTTCCCCCCAATAGGCACACCGCATTTCGCCGCCACTGGCCAGATAGACCTCGCCGGGCTGCAGATTATCCAAGGCTTCAGTCAGCTTGCCGAATGGCCTTTCCTGTGGACCATAGACGTCAATCATGAGAACCGGCATGGCCCGGCCAGCCACCTTCATGTCCAACAGCGCAGGTTGCACCGGCTGGGGCAGAAATTGATGGGTCTGCCCGATGCGGTCCAGGATATCTCCCACAACCGGCGTGTAGAGCCGTTCCTTCATCAACCCGAACAGTTCCGCGTCCGAATGCCACATTTTCATGAGTGATGAACATTTCTGCATTCTCTGAAAAGACGAGTAAATTTTGCGCAGCAAAATTTTCAATCCGGCGGCTCCCGCCGGATTAGGGTTTCCGGAAGAGGACGATGCGGTTGGTATTGGTGCCGAGGTCGTTGTTTCGGACGCCCCAGCAATTGGCGGTCTTGGTGAATTTTTGGGCGTTGATGAGGACAAGTTCGGGAATGAGACCGGCGGCTGCCCCGGCGGGGATAACCAGTTCATCAAGCAGGATCCTGCCCCGCTGGACTTCGCCGACCTCGAAGGCGACCCATCCACCGGGGCGGAGGATCCGGCACGTTTCGGCGAGCGCGGCACGCATGCTTTCCTGCCAGTCGGCGGGCTTGCGATGGATCGAAAGGGAAATGGCGTCCGGCTCGAGCCCTGCGAACCAACAACGCAGCCAGTTGTCTGTCGCGTAGTCCACGACATCGAGGAACGGCGGCGAAGTGACCGCCAGCGCGGCGGAAACGTCGGGGATCGCTGGCAGGGATTGGCAGGAAGCGGCAAGGATGATGGCTTCGCGGGCGACACTTGCAAGGGCCTTCCGGGAGGAACCGTCGAGACCACCAAGCAGACTCTTGCTCTTTTTCAAAATGATGGCGGGCACATCACGGGAGGGAGGAGTCTGCTTGAGGCGGGCGTTGATTTTCTGCTGGGACTCGATGGTGACAGCCTGATTGGGAGGGAGAGAATATACCGAGAAGAAGCCGGCGGAATGCCCGGTGAGGCGGTTGAGAGCGACCATGCGAATCCAGGCATCGAGGGAATCGAAGGTTCCCGTGGACGAGCGGTGCGTCAGATAAGCGCGGAGGGCGGCGATCTGGCGGAGGGTTGATGGGTGATAAAAGACGAGGAGGTCCTCCCGACAATCCGAGGGTGCATTGAAATCGATTTCGGAGAGCCGTTGCCGAACCTCGTCGAGGGTTGGCGGGGTCAAACGCGGAGCAACCAACTGGCCGCACAAAGGATTGGCGTCGCAGCCGAGGGGGATTCGTCCCAGAAGTGCCGCTTCAAGCAGGGTCGTTCCCCTCCCCATGAATGGATCGAAGACCGCCTCACCTGCACGAGTGAGCCGCTCGATGAAAAATCGCGGCAGCTGGGGCTTGAAACACGCACGGTAGGAAATTTCGTGCAGGCGGTTGGCGGCCCGTTGCTTCGCAGTCCAGAATTCATTCACGTAAACCGGAACCGCTGCGTCTCCGGCGGAAAAATGCCGGACATCGGTTTGTTTTCCAAAGGCATTGAATGCGCGCAGTTCCCCGTGAAGCGGATGCTCGGACTGCCTCACGGGAGGGCCGGTGCCAACTGACCGGAAGACTTGCCGTGTGGAGGTTCTGGGGTCACCGGAAAATCAGCCTTCGATAAGCGCCGACAACCCGCTCGAGACCGAGAAGGACGGCTTCCAGCCTGCGGCCATCAAACGCGAAGGATCGGCGGTGGAGTGGCGGATATCCCCTGCTCGCGGCGGCTCGAACACGATCTCCGACCGCGAGCCGGTAAGGCGCA
>JBGSSC010000030.1:0-3840 GCA_041737265.1 Terrimicrobiaceae bacterium
TTCCGCTTCGAGAACGGAGGTGAGCCAAAGATTTACCTCGGCAGCTCCGACTGGATGCCCCGCAACCTCTTTCGCAGAGTCGAGTCGGTCTTCCCGATCGTTGCGCCAAGGATGCGCGAGCATGTGGAGGAAATCCTTGAATGGTTCTGGCGCGACAATGTGAAATCCCGCGTCATGCAGCCCGACGGAACCTACTCTCTCCTCCCCTCCGATACTGAGCGGTTCGACGCCCAGGCCGAGTTCATCGCCGATTCAGTCCGCCGCCGCAAACACAAGGCTCCGGTCAAATAGCGGGCTGCCTCCTTGAACAGGCGGAGGTCTCAAGCCTGGCTCAAGTCAGAGAAGCGAGGACTTCCTTGATCCTGGCGAAATCCGGCAGGTCCTTGGGTGTGGGTGTCTGCTCGCTGTGCCGGATAATACCTTCTTTGTCGATGACGAAGGCCGCGCGGGCGGACGTATCGCCGACACCGGCGAGAGCCGGGAAGAGGACATCGTAGGCGCGGGTCGTTTCCTTGTTGAGATCGCTGGCCAGTCGAATCGTGATCTTTTCTTTTTTGGCCCATGCGTCCTGCGCAAATGGACTGTCCACACTCACGCCGATGACATCCGCACCGATGCTTTCGTAGGCAGAAAGGCCAGCGGACACGTCACAAAACTCCTGCGTGCAAACGCCTGTGAAAGCCAGGGGAAAAAAGAGAAGCACTGTCGGGCATTTTCCGAAATTGGCAGAGAGGGATACGTCTTTGAGCCCCTCGGAGGTCATGGTTTTAAGGGTGAAATCGGGTGCTTTGGTGCCTGCGGGTATTGCCATGGAAATGTTGGTTGAGCGGTCAAACTGCCCGCCCCGGCACCCGTTGTCAACTCCCTCCGTGTGTTTGGAAGGAACCCTTCAGCTTCAAGTCCCGGCCAACGCCCCGTCCTCCAGCAGCCTCTCAAGACGGTTGACTCCTCACCGCTCTGACTATCACGCATCGCGATGTCGTTTTATTCTATGGCCGACAGGCTGCTGGGGATTCGATTGAATGTTGACACGTGCGGCGCTGGCGTGGACAACGAGGGAGCGATGGACGTCGAAATTCTTGCCCGTATTCAATTCGCCTTCACCGTCGCGTTTCATTATATTTACCCGCCTTTGAGTATCGGCCTGGGCGTGACCCTGGTGATCATGGAGGCCATGTGGCTGAAGACCGGCAACGTTCTCTATCACAACATGGCAAGGTACTGGACCCGCGTCTTTGCTCTCACCTTTGCGATCGGGGTGGCGACCGGCATTGTGATGGAGTTCGAGTTCGGGACCAACTGGGCCACCTACTCGCGGTTTGTCGGTGATATTTTCGGAAGCGCCCTCGCTGCCGAGGGAATCTTCGCGTTCTTCCTGGAAAGCGGCTTTCTTGCAATTCTACTCTTCGGTTGGAATAAAGTCGGCCCCCGGCTTCACTTCTTTGCAACTTGCATGGTTTGTCTCGGAGCACACTTCAGTGCGGTCTGGATCGTAGTCGCCAATTCCTGGATGCAAACACCGGCAGGCTTCCACTTGGAACGAATCGTTGATGGCCAACCCGTGCGCCTGCCGCCTGGCCATATCGTAACCGAGGCCGACCTCGGCAGCGTGAGGGCCGTCGTGGATGATTTCTGGACAATGGTATTCAACCCTTCCTCCATGGACCGCCTCACCCACGTCGTGCTCGGTTGCTGGATGGCAGGAGCCTTTCTTGTGGTGAGTATCAGCGCCTACTACATCCTTCGAAACCGCCACCTCAACTTCGCCCGCGCCTCGCTAAAAATCGGCCTCGCATTTGCAGCCGTGGCCACAATGCTCCAAATGATCAGCGGAGATTCAACCGCTAAAGGAGTCACCCGGAATCAACCTATCAAGCTCGCTGCATTGGAGGGGCACTACAAGACCGAGGCCTATGCCCCGCTTAGTCTCTTCGGGATTGTTGACGAAAAAGAGCAGAGAGTCATCGGCCCTCAAATTCCGGGAATGCTGAGCTTTCTTGCCTACAGCAACCCGTCGGCGGTTGTGAAAGGCCTCAACGACATGCCGACAGACGAGTTTTTGCTCCAGCGATACCCGGATGCGACACCCGCAGAGCTTCCCGAAATCCGAAAATCCTACTGGCCCCCGGTGCAGGCGATGTTCCAATTTTTTCACATCATGGTTGGGGTCGGAACAGCACTTTTCGGTCTTGTTGTTCTGGCCGGGCTGAAGTGGGTGCGAGGGACTCTTTTTAAGACCGATACGCTCTTCCAGCGCGGCTTTCTCATGCTTCTGGTCCTGAGCGTTCTCGGCCCCCAGATTGCCAATCAGGCAGGGTGGTTCACGGCCGAGCTGGGCCGTCAGCCCTGGATCGTTTACAATCTGCTGAAAACCTCGCAAGCCGTCTCCAAGGTGGTGTCTGCCGAGCACGTTCTCGCCTCGTTGATCATGTTCTTCCTCATCTATTCCCTCCTCTTCGTTCTCTTCATCTACCTCCTCACCCGCAAAATCCAGCACGGTCCGGACTCCGAGGAGGAGAGCGAAGAAATGCCAGAGAGTTGGAAGCAGATCACACGCGCCAGATCAGCGCGCAGCTAAACAAGCCATGCCGGATCTCAACACCATTTGGTTCATTCTTGTCGGAATCCTGTTCACCGGCTACGCGATGCTTGACGGCTTCGATCTCGGCGTCGGAACCCTCCACCTCTTCGCAAAAAAAGAAGAACACCGGCGGCTGTTCCTGAATTCCATCGGGCCGGTCTGGGATGGCAACGAAGTGTGGCTTGTGACGGGGGGAGGCGCCCTCTTCGCCGCGTTCCCCGAGGTCTATGCCACTGTCTTTTCCGGCTTTTACCTGCCGTTCATGCTGCTTCTTTTGGCTCTGATTTTCCGCGCAGTGGCGATCGAGTTCCGTAGCAAGGAATCCTGGGGGTGGTGGCGCCGGATGTGGGATGTTGCATTTGCGGCGGGAAGCATCCTCTCCGCGTTTCTTATCGGTGTCACCATGGGCAACGTGGTCATGGGAGTGCCACTTCGACCGGATAGAGAATTTGGCGGCACACTGATGGGCATGCTGAACCCCTATGCACTTTTCCTTGGTGTGACAACCGTCGCCCTTTTCGCCATGCATGGTGCGATCTTCCTCGCAATGAAAAACGACGGGGAAGTTCATCAAATGATGCGCCGATGGATTCCAAGGCTCATCGGAATCTTTATCGCCTGCTACATCTGCTTCAATCTGCTGACACTGGTTTACTGCGACCACGTCATGCAAACGGTGCGTGCAAGGCCCTGGATCATTGCCGTCGTGCTTGTCGGCGTGCTCATTGTGCTGAATATCCCGCGCGAATTTCACAAGGGCCGGGAGTTCAGCGCTTTTCTATCATCCTGCGGGGGAATGGTTCTCATGATGGCGACATTCGGACTTACAACCTACCCGATCATGCTCTTCTCGAACCCCAACCCCGAGAACAGCCTCACAATCTACAATGCCGCATCGAGCCAGAAAACCCTTGGCATCATGCTGATTATTGCCGTGCTCGGCGTACCGCTGGTCCTCGCGTACACAGCCTGCATTTACTACATTTTCAGAGGCAAAACCCGCCTCAACAACCACAGCTATTGATAGACCGGACTCACTCCGGTTCCAAACCATCAAGGACCGCAGGCGTCCGCCCCCCTTCCCGCGTCGCGGAATCTCAGATTTTTCTCACGCACGAAGTGCCAAAAAGGTCACGTTTCAGGTCCAGGTAATAGAGGTAGTCCTGGGGATCAACATCCGGCGGGCATCGATGATCGCAAAACGGGATAAATCCGCCCCGCGCCACGAAAGGCACCAGCGATTCGAGCCACTCACGCGT
>JBGSSC010000049.1:0-2906 GCA_041737265.1 Terrimicrobiaceae bacterium
AACTGAATAAAATAGTACCGATGATGAGGATCCCTCCCATGGTGGGCGTGCCCTTTTTGGCCCCGTGGAGCTCAAAGAGTTTGTGAACTTCCTCTTTCGACCGGATTGGCTGGCCGAATTTCAGCGAGATCAATTTCCGGATGACCCAGTCTCCCAAGATGATCGAAAGCAGGAACGAGGTTGCGGTCGCACAAATGGTGCGGAACGTGATATAGGAAAACACGTTCAGCGCCTTCACGACGTCGCTGGTATAGCCTTCAGAAGCCGCCCACTCGCCGAGTTGATGGAGGTAGTAGAGCATCAGAAGTTTTGTATGACGCCTTCCATTTTGGTTGAGCGGCTCCCCTTCACCAGAACCAGATCGCCCTCACGCGCGAACTCACGCAGAAATCCAGCTGCCTCTTCGGGCGTTTCCACTTCAATGACTTCGGGGAGACCGGCACCTCGCGCCGCGGAAGCCATCGGTGCCGTCGCCGCGCCGACGGCAAGGAGCACGCCGGCTGATGAGGCAGCGGCCAGTCCGACTTTGCGATACCCTTCTGCGGCATGAGCACCAAGCTCCCCCATGGCACCGAGCACGGCAATCCGGCGCCCGGGACAGGGAAGCTGGGCCAGCACCCCAAGCGCAGCGACGACCGAATCGGGATTTGCGTTGTAGGTGTCGTCCAGTAGGACCACGCCGCGCACCTCGCGCCGCGCCAGGCGTCCGCCGGTGATCCGGGCTTCACAAAGGCCAGCTGCGCACTCGGAAGGCGATAACCCGAGGGCAAGACCGGCGGCCACGGCCAGAAGGGCATTGGATACCATGTGGCTACCCGGCACCCGCAGGCTCACGGGCAGTGACTCGCCATCGGCAACCAGAACAAAAGCGGTGCCCTCTGCGGAAATGCGGATGTCTTCGGCACGAATGGCGGAGTCCGGGCCTCCTGTAAGGATCACCCGCGCACGGGTCCTCGCTGCCAGAGTGCCGCTAAAGTCGCAACCTGCTGGCAGGATCGCTGTTCCGCCGGCAGGGAGAGCCTCGAAAAGCATTCCTTTCTCAACAGCGATCGCGTCCCGCGAACCAAGATGCTCGATGTGGGCAACACCAATGTTTGTGATGATGCCGACGATGGGAGCTGCAAGAGCGGCCAAGGGGGCGATTTCACCCACATGATTCATGCCCGCCTCCCAAACTGCGGCGGCGTCGGAACGCGTCGCTTCCAGAATCGACAGGGGGAGCCCGATCTGGTTGTTAAAATTTCCGCGGGTTTTGATGGTGCGGAATCTCGAGGAGAGCACCGCGGCCGTAAAATCTTTGGTACTCGTCTTCCCGTTGCTGCCGCTCACGCAAACCACCTTCAATGGGAGCTGGGCACGCCAGGCAGCGGCCAGGCTTCCCAAAGCCTGCACGGAATCCCGGACCTGGATGACAGGAAACCCCGGAGGGACGGCAGCGGAAGGGTCATCAGCAATAGCGGCCGCGGCACCCTTTGACGCAGCTTCGCCAATATACTGGTTGCCATCAAAACGGTCCCCCTTGATCGCTAGATAAAGGTCGCCGGGCTCAAGAGTACGGGTGTCTTTGGAAATGCGGGTCACCTCCACCCCCGGGCGCAAGGAGGGAGTGGAACCGCCGCACATCACGGCAATTTCTGAAAGAGCAAGAGCGTCCACGGTCAGTCTTCCTCCTCGAGTTCCACACGCCTTGCCTCAATGGCTCGACGAGCGATTTTCACGTCATCGAAGGGTGTTCGCACGCCGCCGGCCTCCTGATAAATTTCGTGCCCTTTGCCGGCGATGACAATGATGTCCCGGGCTGCAGCGATCTCAACCGCATGGCGGATTGCGGCTTCCCTCTCGGGAATTTCCTCGTAGCGGCGGCCCGCTCTGACGCCTGCCCGCATATCGTTGAGAATCGCGGAAGGAAGCTCGCTGCGCGGGTTGTCGGAAGTGAAAATCGCCAGATCCGCGAGCTCCGATGCAGCCGCAGCCATCAAAGGCCTTTTCGAGCGGTCGCGATCGCCTCCGCATCCAACCACCACTATCAGCCGGGCCGGGCGAAGTGCCCGCAAGGTGACCAGCACATTGCGCAGTGCATCCTCCGTGTGTGCATAGTCGACAAAAACTTGAAACTGCCTCTTTGCCGGAACCCGTTCCAACCGTCCCGGAACCTGGGGAGCATTGGCAAGAGCTGCCACGGCCGCACGCACTTCAGTGCCCATTGCAGCGGTTGAGGCGAGTGCCGCAAGGGCGTTGTAAATGTTGAATGAGCCAATGAGCGGGAGGCGGACGAGGTAACTGCGACCGCGTGCTTCGAGATGAAACGTGCTGCCGGACGCATCGAAGTTGACATCCGTGGCGCGGAAATCCGCGCGCACGCCCCGCCCAAAAGTCAGGATAGGAAGTTTTTTCCCGATCCGCTCGACCAGAAGGTGTCCGTAACGATCGTCGGCATTGATAACCGCCTTCGCTTTTTTGCCGCCTTGGAGAAGGTTGTCAAAGAGCCCCGCCTTGGCCTCGAAGTACGCATCCATGCTCCCGTGATAGTCGAGGTGGTCCTGGGTGAGGTTGGTGAATGCGGCGACATCGAAATCCACACCGGCGGTCCGTTTTTGGCTCAGGGCGTGGCTGGAGACTTCCATCGCAACGGCCTTGCATCCCGCGTCGCGCATGTCGGCAAGCAAACTCTGAAGATCAACCGACTCGGGTGTCGTGCGCGGCGCCTCGATCTCGGTTTCTCCGATCACATATTTCACCGTGCCGATCAGGCCGCACCTTTTCTGCGAGGCATCCAGGATATGTTTGCACAGAAATGCGGTCGTGGTCTTCCCGTTTGTCCCTGTGATCCCGATAACTTTGAGCGAACCGGAGGGGCGCCCATAAAATGCGGAACCGATCAAACCCATCGCGCTCCGTGCGTCCCC
>JBGSSC010000070.1:0-10519 GCA_041737265.1 Terrimicrobiaceae bacterium
AATTCCACCGTGTTGCCGACCATATTGACTCGCTCCTCTCGGCGAAGACCGGCGGAAAGATGGACGACCTGCGGTTCCCCATTGTCGATACCGGAGAGGAGAAGGGATCGCAGAACACCATCCGCGAGCACCTCGAAACCGGCAGCCGCCCCTCCGCCTTTGTCTCGATCATGCAGGGATGCAACATGCACTGCGCTTTTTGCATTGTGCCTCAGACGCGCGGCGGGGAGCGGGGGCGGCCGTCCGCCGAGATCGTTGCCGAGGTGCAGGACCTTGCAAGCCGGGGAGTGCGCGAGGTCACCTTGCTCGGGCAAATCGTCAACCTCTATGGCCGCCATGAATTTGCGAAACGCGACGGGCTCAGCCCGTTTGTCCAACTGCTCGAGGAAGTCTGCGCGGTGCCGGGGATCGCAAGAGTGCGGTTCACCTCCCCGCATCCAATCGGCTTTCGCGGAGATCTGGTCGGGGCGTTCGGGCGGATTCCCAACCTCGTTGAACATGTTCACCTCCCGCTACAGAGCGGCTCGGACCGCGTGCTGAAGGCGATGCGCCGCGGGTACACCGCCACCAAGTACCTGGAACTCGTCAGCGCTCTGCGCTCCTCCAAGCCGGGCATTGCCATTACTGCGGACATCATTGTCGGGTTCCCCGGCGAGACCGAGGAGGAGTTTCAGATGACCCTTGATGTTGTTCAACGGGCCGATTTGGACAACGCATTTATTTTCCGGTACTCACCGCGGAGGGATACACCGGCGGCGGGCATGCCGGATCAGGTGCCGGAGGAAATCAAGGAACGCCGCAACAAGGACCTCCTCGCTGTCGTGAATGCCGGTGTTTCCAAAAAGCTGAATGCCCTGATCGGAACCCGCGTCGAAGTCCTCTGCGAGGGAACCAGCAAGACGACGACCGAGCGTCTCACCGGCAGGACCCGCACGAACAAGATCGTGGTTTTCGAGGGGCCTCACCGCCTGATTGGCGGGGTCTTCGATGTTCTGGTCACACGCGCATCGGCAACCACTCTCTACGGTGAGGTCGAGACGAAAGCGGCGTGAAAGAGCGTATCGGGCAACCGGTGCCGGTGAGGGACTTCAACCTCCGGCTCACCCTTGAGAGCGGGCAGATCTTTCACGCGATGCAGGACTCCGGGTGGTGGCAGATTCTTGTAGGAAAGCATCTGCTCGAGGTGCAGCAAAACAACGGCCCCCTCCTTCTCGCCTGCGGCGACACGCGGGTCGCGGCGGAATATTTTGCGTTGGATCACCCCATGCGAAAAATCTATGCATCGTTTCCCACCGACCCCTACTCGACAGAAGCGCTGAACAATTGCCGCGGCATGCGTATCCTTCGCCAGCCTGCGTGGGAATGCCTGGCGACCTTCATCACCTCCTCAATGAAGCAAGTGGCGCATATCCGTGCCATGTCGTTGGCCTTGCGGCAACGACACGGGGAAAAAGTCGGGGGATCCCTTGTCAATGCATACCCGGTCGCCGGGCGTATTGCCGGGCTTTGCGAGGACGATCTTCGGGCCTGCGGTCTCGGCTATCGTGCGAAGAACCTGCTTGCGACGGCCCGGCGTGTGGCGGATGGCACCATAGACCTCGATGCCCTACGCACGGCAACAACCTCCGATCTTCGTACGCAACTCATGACGCTGCCGGGTGTCGGACGGAAGGTTGCCAACTGTGTGATCCTTTTTGCCTATGGCCGGCTTGAGGCGGTTCCAGTGGATGTCTGGATTGCCCGGATCGCGCTTGCGATGCGCAGGAGGAAGGGGACCCCCCTTGCCCTTGAGGAGTTTGCGTCGAGGACGTTCGGCCCCCATGCCGGATATGTGCAGCAATACCTCTTCCATCATGCCCGCACCACGGGCAAACTGCCAACACGATGAACGCGGCGGCACTCGGTCTTGATGATGTGCGGCGGCAGAGGGAAACCCTGCGTGCGGTGGTCACATCCATCGTCCTGCATCTGCTCCTCATCCTCGGAATTGCTCTTTTCCTCAGCCTCGACCGGCCCATCGAGAACCTGCCCCCCGAGGAGGAAACTGTCGAATTCACTTTTGTGGATCCTCCCCCTGCTCCGGCGGATACGACTCCCTCGTTCCTGTCCACAACCGATGCCCAGCGCAGCGAAACAGCGCCCGAGAACGCCCCCTTCGAATCCGACAAGAACACCCGTGCGGCCTCGGAGTTGCCAGCTGAGGGCAATGTCCCCCTGCCGACCCAACGGGGGGAGGATATCCCGGGAACAGAATTTGAGAACCGCGAGTATTCGGCGGGCAAGGAGCCCCGGCCCGCCTCCCCCCCACAGGCACCGCCGGCGGAAGCTGCGCCTCCTGCAGAGAAAGCACCTCCGACCGAAACGGTCCAACCCCGGGTCACCCCTCCTGCAAGTGAAATCGCACTCCTCCAACCCGTCCGCCCAAGGGAAAAGCCCCAGCCCACTCCCGAACAAAAACCGACGACTCAGCCTGCGCGAATCCCCAAACCCCAGCCGCCCTCCGCGACGGGATTCCAGCCCCAAACCCGGGTAACACGCCTTAAAGGCAATATCTCAAATCGCGGCCGCGCAGCGGCGGACGCAGCCGCAACGCCACTGGGGCGCTACAAAAAGCAGCTCTCCGACGCCATTGGCTCGCGATGGTATTACTACGTTAATGAAGCGATCAGCCTGCTCAACATCGGCACCGTCGAACTCCGCTTCATCGTTCGCAAGGATGGGAAGGTGGAAAAGGTTCAGGTCCTGCGAAACAGCTCGAATGAAAGCTTCGCTTCGACCAGCGTCCGCGCCGTGATGGAGGCGGAAATTCCCCCGATTCCAGAGGAAATCCTGCCCATGCTCCAAAATGGCAGCATTGAAGTGGACTATTCCTTTTCGATTCTCGGCAACTGAATTTTCCGCAGATCCTCCGGCTTCCGTGCAACCCGCGCACAGCCCGAAGGTGGTTTCTTTACTTTTCTTGTTTTACCCATAAGGTAAGGCTGTGACGACAACCATCAGTTCCAAAGGACAGGTTACCGTGCCGGTTGAGTTGAGGGAGCTTCTGGGGCTGACACCGGGAACCAAGCTCGCCTTCGAGGCAGGCCCGGACGGGACCCTTGTGGCGCGGAAAGCCTCCGAGGGCAGCTTTTTTGCCAGGTTTCAAGGTACTGGCAGAAATACCGGCCGGCCTTATCGAAACAGCAACGAAGCGATGGATGTGCTGCGAGGCCCCGTGGGGAAAGGTGATGTGGACTGACCCATGATCTCGGCTCTCGACACCAACGTGCTGATCGATCTGCTCGGAGAGGAGACGCGGTTCACCGCTCCCTCGATCGCTGCTCTTGATGTCGCGCGGGCGCTGGGTGCCCTTGTGATTTGCCCCGTGGTTGCCGCGGAAATCAGCGGCCATTTCGTGTCGCACGGGGCCATGCAGGAATCCTTGTCCGCCATGGGGATCATGGTTGATTCGATGCCGCTGGCGACGCTGCACCTGGCCGGGACCATCTTTGTGCGCTACCGCAAACGGAGCACAAAGCCCAAAGAACGGATGCTGGCGGACTTTCTCGTGGGCGCGCATGCCCTGCGCCAGACCGGCGCACTGCTCACCCGTGACCGCGGGTATTACCGGACCTATTTTCCGAAACTGCGGGTGATTGAACCGGAGATTCATTAAGTCGAAGTCAACTTCCACAGCGGGTCGAATCACTGGTATATCCCCGTTTCGCTCCGGCCCGGGCCTCCGGAAACAGGTTCCCCAAAGTTTGGCCCCGGCGGATCGAGCGCCCTTTGCGTGTGTTCGCCGGAAGGCGGGGGAAGTCTGAACGAAGGATTTTTTGGACTTGCGGGGCACCCCTGCCCGGCGGGATGCTTTTCTCCACCCACCGGCCTGCCGTCACGGATTCGAGGAGGCTTAAAAATCATGACCACTTCCAATGCACCTGCAGCCGACACTCCGGCAAAACCAAGGATCGGGATCATCGGCGGCTATGGCCATGAATGTGTGCGACCGCTGCCCGGAGCAGAGATTGCGCGTGCCCTTGACGGCTACGATGAGGCGGCCCGCCGGCGTGC
Organism: Terrimicrobiaceae bacterium; assembly: GCA_041737265.1. Taxonomy (GTDB): domain Bacteria; phylum Verrucomicrobiota; class Verrucomicrobiia; order Chthoniobacterales; family Terrimicrobiaceae; genus JBGSSC01. The sequence continues at coordinate 4,054 of JBGSSC010000070.1, forward strand.
GGAAGCCGTTCCCGGGTGTCCGGTGTACGCGGACATGGACCGTCTGATCGAAGAATTCTCACCAGAGGTTCTCTACGTAGGCTCGGCCTACGGACGGAACGGCGGTCTGGTGGTGGGCGCGCTCGAGCGGGGATTCAGCGTAATATGTGAAAAGCCGCTGGCGACGGATTGGGACGTTTTGGGGCGGATCGAGGACCTGACTGCCGACGGGCGCCTGAGGGTGATCGCGGAATTTGCGATGCGTTGGACGCCAACAATTGTCCGCGCGAGGGAGATCATCAGGGCGGGGGGTATCGGTCAGGTTGTGATGGCGCAGGCGCAAAAAAGCTACAAGTTCGGCAAGGGACGCCCCGAATTTTACAAAACCCGCGAGCTGTTTGGCGGAATCATTCCGTGGGTCGCAATCCATGCCATCGACTGGACAACCTGGTGCTGCGGGCTGCGATTCGAATCGGTCGCGGCAACCCACGGGCTCAAAGGTTTTTCCGATTACCCCGGCATGGAAGACCATGCATCCATGCTCTTCCGCATGGAAGGAGGAGTCCCTGCTGTAATCACTTCCGACTTTATGCGTCCGGGCGGTGCCTCTTCTCATTCCGATGACCGGCTGCGGATCACGGGAACCGGGGGTGTGGTGGAAGCGCGGGGAGATACTCTCCTTGTTGTGGACAGCTCGGGCGAGAGAACCATCGACTGCCCGACGCTGGAGAGCGTGAATATCGAACGGGCTGTTGAGCTTTTCGATGCGGCAAACGGCGGGGAGGGATGCCGGCTGAACACGCCGGCTTCGTTGCAATCCACCGCTGCAGCCCTGGCCGCGAGGGAGTCGGCGGACTCCGGCGGGAAGTGGGTGGAGGTTCCCCGGACCGGGTTGTCAGCCTAGTTCAAAACCCGCGGCGCAGTGGACGAAGGGGCCATTAAGCACCCGCACCGAATGTGGCCGGGTCATGCGAATCAACGAGCGAACCTTCCGGAATCCCCGGGCCTCGAGGGCGGGTGCGGAGTGCGGTGCGAGCAAGTCGCAGAGAACCGGACCGCCCTGAGCGGCCGCCTGATCCAAAATCCAGGAAAGGGCTGATTCTGTAAGGGCGATCACCGGGCCAAGATGGGATGCCGTGCGACCCGGACGCAGGATTCCGTAGCCTGCGAGCGATCCGCCCTCAATGCACCGGATCACCCGCCCGCCGCCAAGCACAAGATCCCGCAGCAGATCGGAACGATCAAAACCACAGGCCAGGGCATCGAGAGCGAAGATGTCCCCGTCAAGCCGGCCACGGTCAAGGGCTATCCCACTCCCACCCCCACCGGCCATCCATCGCGAAATTGGCAGGCAGCTTTCAAAACCGCGACGGCGATAGATGGGCTCTCCAAGGTCCGTGGCATCAAGGCCGGCGGTCACCTCTCCGCAGGCCAGCAATGCCTCATCAAAAGCTGCTCCACCAAGGCCCCTCCCGCGATAGGCGGTATCCACAAGGATCATCCCAATCCATGCCAGCGAGCCGGCATACCGGATTACGGAGTAGCTTGCCCGCACCTCACCGTCGGCCAGGTAAACGAAAGCTCCCGCGCCCGGCACCCGGAGAAAGCGCTCCCAGTCGGCAGGCGCCTGGTTCCACCCGGCCTGCGCGGAAAGCCTCGTGGTCGATTCGACCCGACCCGGTGTGAGCGGGACAAAAACCGGAGCACTCATCGCAATACCCGCAAACCCAATAACACAGGGCAGCTCCGGGCCAACGAAGGGGGCGTATTCATCACCATGAACTCCACCGGTTATCGCAACGCTTCCTCCAACGAAAGCGCGAAATGGGCGCTGTGGGGGTCTCCAGCCCCCGGCGGGCCGGGTCGTGAATCCCGGCAACGAACGCCACCCCTCGGTGCGTGGGCAGGTTTCCGTTCCGAGCCTCTCCGAATTTCCGGATCATTTTCAAGAAACGACTTTCTGAGAATCCTGTTGATTCCGTCGAGAAACCGATTCGGGAATCAGTTCAAACGCTCAAACCCGCGGCTTGCGGACGCCGGAAAAAACGGGAAGATGGGCCTTGGGAATGATCAACGAAAAAGCAATTCAAGAGGCGCTGCGCGGGGTGAAGTATCCGGGATTTTCGCGGGATATTGTGTCCTTCGGGCTGGTGAAATCCGTCGCGGTGAGCGGAGGAGACGTTGCGGTGAAGATGGTCCTGACGACCTCCGAACCACACATTGCGGCGCAGATCCGGGAGGAAAGCATTGCGGCAATCCAAAAAGCCGGAGCCGCAGGTGCCATCGACGTCAAGATCGACATCCAAGCGCCTGCTCAGGCCGCGGGGGCTCCGGGGCCGCAGGGGTTGGAAGGAGTCTCTCATGTGATCGCGGTGGCAAGTGGCAAGGGGGGCGTCGGAAAATCCACAGTTGCAGCCAATTTGGCGGCCGCCATCGCTGCGACAGGCCGCAGGACCGGCCTCTGCGATTGTGATATCTACGGCCCGAGCATCGCGCTCATGTTTGGAACCAACGAGCGTCCTCTGGCCGACGAGCAGGACCGCATTCTTCCGGTGGTGCGTGATGGAGTGAAGCTGATGTCGATGGGATTGCTCCTCGAGGACGGCGCTCCGGCAGTACTCCGCGGTCCGATGGTCACACGCTACACCCAGCAATTTCTGAGGCAGGTCGCATGGGCTCCGCTCGATTACCTCATCCTCGACCTGCCACCCGGCACGGGCGATATCCAGCTCACCATTGTGCAGACCCTTGCACTTACCGGTGCCATCATTGTGACAACCCCGCAGGAAGTCGCACTCATCGACGCACGCAAGGCAGCCTCCATGTTTGAAAAAACCAATGTGCCCGTCCTCGGCATTGTTGAAAACATGAGCTACTTCGAATGTCCGGGCGACGGGAAACGCTACCCGATTTTCGGATCCGGAGGCGGTCGGCGCGAAGCCGATCGTCTGCGGACTGAACTTCTCGGCGAAGTTCCCATCGAGATGGGAGTCCGGGAAGCGGGCGATGCAGGAAGCCCCTCAGTACTCTCCACTCCCGGTACCGCAGCAGCAAAAGCCTTCTCCGATATCGCCGCAGCAGTAATCCAGCGGGTTGGTTTATAACACGCAAATTACTGGTTTGCATGTATTTACATAAATTTATCTTGGATGGTTAAATAAATCAATTTGACATTGCCACCCATCGTGAGATTCCGTTGTTAAGCATGACACCCCCGAAACCCGAGGGAACAGACCTCGTTAAGAATTCCGTCCTCTACAAAGAGTTTTTGGCAGAGCGTGAAGAAATCCTCCGCCACAAATGGATCGAGAGCGAGAAAGCCGGTCACGATATCGGCTTCGAGCGTGCTCTTCTGGATTGGATCGTGCGTCACCGCTCGGGATGGCGTGACCAGCGGGTCCGCCCTTCCCAAACCCAGCGCATTGGACAAACCTGAAATTCCTTCATCCGCCTTTAACGCGGTCCCGAGAGACCGAGAAGGAGACCCATGCAAGACAAAGACAACACGACCCTCGCGATGGATGCGGATGCAATCCGCAAGGCTATCCGCCGCATAGCCCACGAGATCGTCGAGCGCAATCCAGACCCTTCGGCTCTGGTTGTGGCGGGCATTCCCACCCGCGGAGTGGAAATCGCACGGTTGATCGTTTCGCACATCGAGCAGATCGAGGGAGCGAAGCCGGAACTCGGCGTGGTCGATGTCTCGATGCACCGGGACGACCTTGCCACGCGGGGACGCCTCACCGCGGTGGAGACCACCTATCTTCCCGTGGATTTGGATGGGCGTCCGATGGTGATTGTCGATGACGTGCTTTTCACCGGCAGGAGTTGCCGTGCCGCGATGGATGCCATTTCATCCTTCGGCAGGCCCTCGTGCATCCAGTACGCCGTGCTTGTGGACCGCGGCCACCGCGAACTCCCCATCCGGGCGGACTATGTCGGCAAGAATCTTCCAACCGCGCGCGAAGAAAAAATCCGTGTGCGCTTTGAGTCCATCGACGCGGTCCCCGACAGCGTTCGTATTGTGCGTGCCCCGCTATGAGTGGCTGGAACCGGAAAGACCTCCTGGCGATCGGAGACCTCAATGCGGAGGAAATCTCCCTGGTCCTCGACACGGCACGCGCCTTCAAGGGGGTCGGCGAACGCAGCCTGAAAAAAGTTCCCGCTCTGCGCGGCAAGACCCTCGTGAATTTTTTTGTCGAGCCCAGCACCCGCACGCGGCTCTCCTTCGAGTTGGCGGCAATGCGTTTGAGTGCCGATGTGGTGAACATGGAGGCAACCGCCTCCAGCCTTCGCAAGGGGGAAAGCCTCAAGGACACCGCGCTCAATCTGGAGGCGCTGCATGCCGACATCATTGTCCTGAGGCACAGCTCCCCGGGGTCCTCCCACTTTCTGGCTTCCCGCCTGGAGTCCAGCATCATCAATGCGGGTGACGGGGCCCACGAACATCCCACGCAGGGACTTCTCGACGTTTTCACCATGCGGGAAAAACTCGGCGGCCTCAAAGGCCTGAAGGTTGCGATCGTCGGGGATATTCTCTTCAGCCGTGTCGCCCGCTCCAACATTGCCGCTCTTAACAAACTCGGTGCGGAAGTTATCCTTGTGGGCCCCAGCACCCTTGTTCCGAAGGTCTTCGGGAAGCTGGGTGTGAAAGTTGTCCATCGCATTGATGACGTGCTTGAATCCTGCGATGTCATCAACCTCCTCCGCATTCAACACGAACGCCAACGGCGGGAATACTTCCCGGGCATCGGCGAATACATCTCCCTCTTCGGTCTCACGAAGGCCCGCGCCGACCGCCTCAAACCGGGCTGCCTCGTGATGCACCCGGGCCCCATCAATCGTGGCGTGGAAGTGGACAGTGATGTTGCGGACGGCGAACGCAGTGTGATTCTCGAACAGGTGACCAACGGTCTCGCGGTCCGGATGGCGGTGCTTTATCTTTGCTCCGGCGGAGCTCCCCTGCAGCCCGCGGGCCCTTCCCGGGAGGTTTCCCGATGACTGCGCCCTCCGGACAGAAAGCCACGGTAATCCGCGGGGGAAGGGTTATCGATCCGGCAAACGGACGCGACGCCATCGGGGACGTGTGGGTGGTCGACGGAAAGATCGCGGAGGCGGAATTTGTTCCTCCCGAATCCGGCTATGACGTGATTGAGGCGGGTAACCTGATCGTGGCTCCCGGTCTGATCGACATCCACGTCCATTTCAGGGAGCCGGGCCAGACGCACAAGGAAACCATTGCAAGCGGTGCCCGGGCTGCCGCAGCGGGCGGGTTCACCAGCGTCGTCTGCATGCCCAATACCTCACCCGCTGCAGACAATGCGGGAACGATTGCGCTCATCCGCGAAAAGGCCGCCACATCCGCCTGTGTGAATGTTTTTTGTGCGGGAGCCATCACCAAGGGCCTCGCCGGCGAGGAGTTGGCACCGTACGGTTCCATGGTTGCGGCCGGCATCGTGGCAATCACCGACGACGGTCATTGCGTGCAAAACCACGAAGTGATGCGCCGGGCTGTGGAATATGCGCGCATGTTCGGACTCACAGTGATGGATCACTGTCAGGATGACAGCCTCACCGCGGGGGCCGTCATGCACGAGGGCGAATGGAGTCTGCGGCTGGGATTGCCGGGCTGGCCGAGGGTCGGGGAGGAACTGATTGTGGCACGGAATATTCTTCTCGCCGAACTCTGCGATTCCCCCATCCACTGCCAGCACATCAGCGCCTGCGGCAGCGTGAGGCTGATCGCCGAGGCCCGCGCCCGCGGAGTGAAAATTTCCGGCGAAGTCTGCCCCCACCATGTCTGCTTCACCGACGAGCGACTCCGCAGCTTCGATGCAAACTTCAAAATGAACCCTCCTCTGCGAAGCGACCGCGATGTGGACGCGGTGCTGGGAGGAATCGCCGACGGCACTCTCGACATCCTCTGCAGCGATCACGCACCGCATGCCTACTACGAGAAGGAGGTCGAGCTCGACCATGCGCCATTCGGGATCACCGGGCTCGAGACTGAGTTCGGCGCATTCTGTGACCTGCTCGTTCACCGCAAGAAAGTCATTTCCATCGAGCGGCTGGTTGCGCTTTACACGGCAAACCCTGCGCTGTTGCTCGGGCTCGATCGGGGAACGCTCTCGCCCGGGGTGCCTGCGGATATCACCCTCATTGATCCCGGAGTCGAATGGACCTACCGTGCGGAAGATTCGCTCTCGCTCTCCCGGAACACCCCCTACCACGGCAGTACTTTCCGCGGGCGCGCAGTGCGCACGATTGTTGGAGGCAGGACCGTCTGGCATACGTGAGCGGCACACCGGAACGGGGCACTGCTTTCAAACTCCACGCAGCCGACCCGACCTCAAGGGCGCGGGCCGGGACCCTCCTCACCCGGCGGGGACCCGTTACCACGCCGGTGTTCATGCCGGTCGGAACGCAGGGAACGGTCAAAGCCGCGAGCCCAGGGGAATTGAAGGCGCTCGGAGCCCAGGTCATCCTC
>JBGSSC010000100.1:0-2789 GCA_041737265.1 Terrimicrobiaceae bacterium
GCGAAACCCGCACGAACGTTTCGATCCAGGTCAGTGAAACGGATACCGCCGGCCACTTCGAGGTCAAGGCCCGGGGCGAAATGCAGATCGCTGTGCTTGTCGAACAGATGCGAAGGGAAGGTTTCGAGCTGCTCGTCTCACGGCCGGAGGTGATTTTCCAAAGATCCGAGGACGGCTCCCTGATCGAGCCAATGGAGACACTCTACGTCGATGTTCCGAATGAGGATCTCGGAGGCATTCTTCAGTCGCTCGCCTCCCGCAAAGCGGAGATCACCAGCATGCAGCACAACCCCCACAGCGTGCTCGTCGAGGCTGTCATCCCCACCCGCGGAATCATCGGTTTTGAAACCGACCTCGTGAATGCCACCCGCGGCCTCGGAACCTGCAGCCACCTCTTCAAAGAATACGCCCCGCACAAGGGTGAGATCCCAAGCCGTGGGAAGGGCGTTCTCGTCAGCATGGAAAGCGGCATCAGCATGGCCTATGCTCTCGACTCCATCCAGGAACGCGGTCGCCTCTTCATCGCGCCCCAGGAGGAAATCTATGAGGGGATGATCGTTGGCGAAAATGCGCGTCCCGACGACATGCCGGTCAATCCGTGCAAGGCTAAGAAGCTTACCAACATGCGAAGCCAGGGTGACGGCAAGGGGATCCAGCTCGCTCCGCCGCTCGTCATGTCCCTCGAACGCTCCCTCGAATACATCGCCCACGACGAATACGTCGAGGCCACCCCGAAATCACTCAGGCTCCGCAAAAAAATCCTCGACGCCAACCTGCGCAAAAGGGCCGCCGGGAAATCCGGCTGAGCGGTTTACTCTTCGGCTCCCTGTTGCCGGAGGAACTCAGCGGTTTCGAATTTTCCGTCATCGAGGGCTCTTTTCAGGGCGGTACGCCCTTTGGCATCCCGGGTATTGAGTTCGGCTCCATATTCAACAAGTTGTTTGAGCGGGGTTGTGGGCTGGTGCCAGACGGAACGCATGAGGGGAGGACTTTTCGCTGCGAAAAGTCCTTAAGATTCCTTGAGGAAGCTGAGACCAGGCGGGAAGCAGAACAGAAGTCAAACGCACCAAATTCCAACTCTCAAGGAATCTAAAGCGACGAGCCCAGTCCCGGAGTCTGAGGATCAGGCAAGCGGTGGGTGCCGTCGGCCGGGAGGAAGAGGCTGTTGAGCCGCGGGAGCCACGGTTTGTTGGCATCCGGCGTGTATTGGCGTGAATTCAATTCGATTCCGTTTTGTGTCGGCAGGTGTGCGGCAAACAAATAGCTGTGAATGGCGGAGAGGCCCGGGTTGGTGAGGTCCTGAATGGCAAGGGTCATGCCGTTGGTTTGGGCCCAGGCAGCGGCGCAGAGGGCAAAGCTGTGGCCTTTGCATGTTTTGAGCGCCAAGCCGCTCCAGCCCTGCTCCTTGGCCTGAGGCAAGAGGTCAAGGCTTGTCAGGCCTTCGTCGAGATAGACCGGCTTGATGGAGGCGACCTCCCTCCAATCAAAGGCGTGCAGGGTGATGTCACGCCCCGTGGGCTGCTCGAGGTATGCAAGTGCCTCGAACGCCGCCGGCTCGATACCGCGCAATTCGGCAAGGTAGTCCAAAACGGATTGCGCGTCGGGGTTGCCTTCGTTGCTGTCCAGGCTGAGCACGGGAGCATTTACCCCTTGAGACACTGCGATGCGAAAGGTCTCAACCGTTCGGGCCGCATCGGCTTGCGGGTCTTTCCCGGGTATTTTGACTTTGAATCGCGAGTACCCGAGCGAAATGCCCGCCGGGATAGATTGAGCGAGTTCATCGCCCGCACCCAAAAGGTACCAGCCCGGAAGCATCTCCGCGGCAGGGTGTAGGATCAATCTCCGGATCGCAGCGGAGGCCGGGGTCCCGCCGAAGTAAGCGTCCGCGCTGGATGGGAAGTCCTGCTCGTAGAAGCTGAATGCCGAGAGCCCGAGCGCCTGCCCCGCGGCGTCGTGAATGGCGGCGTCGAAAGGGCTTGCCGCCATGGAGGTCGCCAGAGCCGGAAGAAGCGGGTGAGGGGAGGCCTTGTGGTGAAGGCGCAGGCCAAGCTCCAGCGGGTGCGCGGGTCCCTCACACCAATGGGGGAGGGCGCGGGCAATTTCATTGGTATGGGCCCGCAGGACTTCATCCCGCTCTTCATGGGAACGGGAAGGATCCGGCCATGCCCAGAGATCGCTCAGATAAATGGACCCGCAGCCGGTGCCGGAGATTCCCCCGACCTCAACGTGAACCGTTGCCCGTGCCTCCGTGATCGAAGTGATCACTCCCGAGCTCAGTTGAAGAGGTTTGATGAATGGTTGTTGAACGAATTCGATCGATGCGCTCGTCACCCGGGTGGTCGGAAGAATTGCTTGTGGGTTGGATTCCATGGATTGGAACCTCATAGCTTCTTTGATCCTCTTAGTCCCTCACCAAGTTAATCCTGAAAAAAGCCCGGGATTTTCCGTTGGCATGGAGGGTTCCGCTTCGTCGGAACCGTGAATTATTGGAAACGATGAAACGTTTCCCTCCATTTTGCGCAGCAAAAATTTCTAATCCGGCGGCGAAGGAGGTTATTTCTTACCGGGCCCCATTGCCAACAACCCCGCTCTTGGCACCAGCTCCCGCCGGATTAGGATCGGTTTGTGAAAAAAGCAAACCCTGCAAAGGAACACTACCGGCGGTTGAGGCTCCTTTCCTGTGAGACCCTTTGGTTCGAAGAGGTGCCGGGATTCGATCATGCGGCAGGGAGCGCGAGACTTGATCGGGTTGCCGTGGTTCGCGCGGTAGGCGTCGTCTTCTCCGAATC
>JBGSSC010000102.1:0-6726 GCA_041737265.1 Terrimicrobiaceae bacterium
GGCTGGCTGGGATACCGGTGCAGGGGAAGGTGGCTGGCCTGTTGGTGAGGTCTCCTCAACCACTACGTCGAACGCCTGGCCGTCGACAGTTACTCGGAATGTTCGGTTGGACATGGTATTGGGCCGGTCCCCCTGCCCTGCGCAAGCAGGAGATCAGGGGACCTGATAGTTATTTCAATGTTGCGATGTAGTATCCCGCAATGACTGCGGTGCCAATCACGCCGGCGACATTTGGCCCCATGGCGTGCATGAGGAGGAAGTTAAAAGGATCTTCGCGCTGACCTTCAACCTGGGAAACACGGGCGGCCATCGGGACGGCAGAGACTCCGGCAGACCCAATCAGCGGGTTGATTTTCTCCGGCAGGAAGAGATTAAGAATTTTGGCCATGATGACTCCGGAGGCTGTGGAAACACCGAAGGCGACCACACCGAGTCCAATGATAAGCAGGGTTTCCGGCTTCAGGAAGCGCTCGCCGGTCATGGTGATTCCAACAGCGGTGCCGAGGAAAATCGTGATCACATTGATGATCTCGTTTTGGGACGCCTTCACCAGACGGTCGGCGACCCCGCACTCCCGGAGGAAGTTTCCCAGCATGAGCATCCCGATGAGGGCGGCCGCTGCAGGGACCAGAAGGATACAGAAAACCGTCACCACGAGCGCGAAGACCAGCTTCTCCAGCTTGCCGACCTGTCGGAGCGACTTCATTCGGATCCGCCGCTCGGTTCGCGTGGTGAGAGCCCGCATGATCGGTGGCTGGATCAGCGGGACAAGTGCCATGTAGCTGTAAGCGGCGACGGCAATCGCCGGCAGCAAATGGGGAGCCAGCTTGGCGGATAGGAAGATGGCGGTTGGACCGTCTGCACCTCCGATGATCCCGATCGAAGCACTCTCCCCGGCACTAAAGCCGAGCAATGTCGCTCCCAGGAAAGTTGCTGCAACGCCCATCTGGGCGGCGGCACCCAGAAGCAATGTGACAGGCCTTGCAAGCAGGGGACCAAAATCCGTGAGAGCGCCCACACCCAAAAAAATCAGCGGAGGGAAAAGTTCCCACTCGATGCCCCGCGAAATATAGTAATACAACCCGCCCGGCTCTCTGCTGAAAATGGTCATCAGCTTTTCGCCTTCATGAAGCTTCTCACCGGGACTCACCGTCAATTCGGTGACCTGGCCGTGCGATTTTGCAAGGAACTGGACCGGCCCGGGGGACTCGGCATCGTCGTTCTGAATCGTCGCGAGAAGATCCCCTTCTTTCACGTGGGTGCCGGGCGTGACATGCCACTCGATGAGACTGCCATTCACCGGACTCAGTACCGGACCGGGCGGTTCGTTCGTGAGCGATGGTGCCGGCAGATTGGCGAGCAATGCGCCAAACGCAATCGGCACAAGCAACAAGGGCTCGAAGCCGCGGTATACTGCGAGATAAAAAAGCACAAGACACACAATCCACATCACGGGCATCTGCCACGTGATCTCGGGAAATCCTGTGAGTTGGAAAAAATCGAGAAAATCTTTGATCATGGCTGGTTGCTATCGGGGCGAGTGGGATTGGAAAATCTGTCTGCGCCCCTCCACCGACCATGCGGAAAGCATTGGATTCGGGGCGGCGTGGACCTCAAGGATCTCGTGGGGAATTTTCACGGTCACGCTGACGGCTGCTGCGATCACGGCGTAGATTTCGGGCGGGATTTGCCCGGCGGCCGGTTCCGCTGCGGGTGTTGCGGCTTCGATCGCCGCTGCGCGCGCCGCCCGTCCGGGTGAGAGGGCTGCCGCCACCAGAGAAACAATGATCGCGAGGCCACCGAGCGAAGTCATCACGATCAGAATCCCCACGGTCTGATACTTCAGATTCATGAGGAATTCGAGCCGGCCGGAGATGCTCTCTGTGGCCAGGAAGAGGTAAAGTTCGGGCGTCACTCCAGCGTTACAAGAGGCTGTCCTTCTTCGACCCCATCGCCTTCTTTGACGAGCACGGCTTTCACCGTGCCGCCCGACGGGGCCTGAACAAAGGTGTTCATTTTCATGGCTTCCAGAGTGATGAGGTTTACTCCGGCCTCCACGACCTGTCCCGGAGCACAGTGGATCGTGACCACCCGGCCTGCGAGGGGACTGGGGATACTCCCCGGTCCGGCAGCAGATGGTGATGGACCTGATGCTGCAACGACCGGAGCTGTTATTTCCGCAGTGGCGGGCCTTGACGGATGGGGTGTTCCCGCGGGAGCACTTCCACCGTCGAGTTCTTCGACGAGGACTTCATAAGCTTTTCCGTCAACAGTTACGCGTAATTTTCTCATGGTATGGGTGGCTTGGTAAGTGGGGCGGGCGGTTCGGGTTTAGAGCGGAATATTGCCGTGTTTCTTCGGTGGACGGGTCTCTCTCTTGGAGAGGGTGTTGCGCAAAGCCATTGCGACGACCGCGCGGGTTTGCGCCGGTTCGATGACATCGGTGACCATCGCGCGGCTGGCAGCCTGGTAGGGCGAGGCGAATTTATCGCGGTATTCGGCAATGAGGCCTGCTTCGGACGACGGATCTTTCTCGATTTCTCTCTTGTAGAGGATTTTCACGGCTCCTTCGGCACCCATCACCGCAATCTCGGCGGTCGGCCAGGCATAGACAAAGTCTGCGCCGAGGTCCTGGCTGCACATCGCGAGGTAAGCCCCCCCGTAGGCCTTGCGGAGGATCACTGTAATCTTCGGGACAGTGGCGGCTCCGTAAGCGAAAAGCATTTTGGCTCCGTGGCGGATAATGCCGCCGCGTTCCTGCTGCAGGCCGGGCATGAAACCGGGCACATCGACCAGGGTCACCAGCGGAATGTTGAAAATATTGCAGAAGCGGATGAACCTCGCACCCTTGTCGGAAGAATCGATGTCCAGCGTGCCGGCCTTCACCTTCGGCTGGTTGGCAATAATCCCCACAACAACTCCCTGAATGCGGGCAAAGCCGACTACAAGGCTCTTGGCCCATTCGCGCTGAACCTCGAAGAAGTCCGCGTCGTCCACGAGCCGTGCGATCACATCCAGCACGTCAAGCGGGCTCTTGCTGTCCTCCGGCACGAGCTCATTCATGCCGGGGTCCGGGCCGAGTTGAAGAGGCACAGAGAGGTCATGGGGAGGGTCCAGAATGTTGTTGGAAGGGATGAACGAGAGCAGCTTTTTCACCAGCTGGATCGCGTGAGCATCGTCGTTCGCCACAAAGTGGATGTTTCCGCTGATCGCAGCATGCGCGGCAGCTCCGCCGACTTCGTCCATGGTACACTTCTGGCCGGTGGCGGCCAGGATCACGTCCGGCCCGCAAATGAACATGTTGGCCTGACCCTTCACCATGATCAAAAAGTCGGTGAGCGCGGGCGAGTAAGCGGCCCCCCCGGCGCAGGGGCCGGCAATCACCGCGATCTGGGGCACGACGCCCGAGAGATAAACGTTTTTGAAAAAGACTTTCCCGTAGCCGGAAAGAGACTCAACCCCTTCCTGGATGCGCGCCCCGCCCGAGTCGTTGAAACTCACCACGGGCATCCCCGACTGCACCGCATAGTCCATCGCATCCACAATCTTCTGCGCATGCACCCCGCCCAGAGAACCTCCGGCCACGGTGAAGTCCTGGCTGAAGGAGGTCACCGGCCGGCCGTCCACCAATCCGGTTCCGGTCACCACAGCGTCCGCAGGCAGGCTTTTTTTCTCCATGCCGAAATTCCGGCAGCCATGTTCGGCATGCATGCCGAATTCGAGGAAGGTACCCGGCACGAAGAGCGCATCGAGGCGATCGCGCGCGGTCATGAGGCCTTTCTTGCGGCGGGCTTCGAGTTTGTCTTTGCCGCCTCCTGCGAGCACCGCCTCGCGGCGGGCATGAAGTTCGTCGAGTTTGGATTGTTGGATGGCCATAGGTCGGGTTATTAGTGGGCGGGCGAGCCGTCCTTGTTTTGACAGAATTCGGTGAGAACGCCCATCGTGCTTTTCGGGTGAAGAAAGGCAACAAGCTTGCCGGCTGCGCCTTCAAACGGTTTTTCATGGATCAACCGCACTCCCTCCCCTTTGGCCTTTTCGAGCTGGCCCTGAACCGAATTCGTGCGAAAGGCAAGGTGGTGGATCCCCTCGCCCCGGTCCTCGATGAATTTGGCGATGGTGCTCTCCGGCGAAGTCGGTTCCAGCAACTCGATATGCACACCCCCGACGGCGAGAAATGCGGTCCGCACTTTCTGCGAAGGGACCTCCTCGATCCGCTCGCATTTCAGCCCAAGGGCCTTTTCATAGTAGGGCAGCGCGGCCTCGATCGAGCGCACAGCGATCCCCAGATGGTCGATTTGTTCAAGCGTTGGTTCCATATGTTTCAAGTATTAGATAAACTAATATTTTCAAAACGGGCAAGACCTTTTTTGAAAAATCGGCCAAAACCCCGTCCGGAGTCCCGGCGGCGGCGGTTGATATTTTCGAAAGGGATCTCTTAAAAACCTGTTCTTGGCACCGGCCCCTGCCGGATTAAGATGCGGGCTAGCAGGATGTCGGGCACGCGAGCAGCCATACTCTTATGACTTGGAAGAAAGATATGTGTCGGCCTTTCACAAGTCCGGCAGCCTGCTAGATTCCTTGAATTCCAAAATATGATGTATCTGAGTCAAGTTTTGCGTTCCCTCTGTTTCCCCACTTTCTCCCTCAAGGAATCTACAGGGCTTTTCGCAGCGAAAAGACTTTTAGCGAGGCACTGGGAATTGGAGCGAAAAACAACGAACGGCGAAAACTTTCAAACACGCCTTGCCAGGTCTGAGGCCGTGCCTCGCTAGATGGATAGCAGCCAGAACATCCTTCGCGGCACCCGGGTGTACCTCTCGGGCCCGATGGATTTTGTGGGATCGCGGGTGGTGGAAAAATATCTGGGCTGGAGGGCCTTGCTGACCCCCCTGCTTCGTGCGCTCGAAATCACGGTACTCGACCCATGGAACAAGCCGGAGATCCGCGGCCACACCGAGTATGGCCAGGAGGGGATCGTTCCCTCCAAATCGGAATACGAAGCCGATTTCTGGACGAATCCTGCGACGAGGATCCGGTTTGAAAAGGATTTCTGGGAGACCGTCCACATTGATTGCCGGATGACCGATGTCTCGGACTTCGTGATCTCGTTTGTGCCGACGAACATCTACAGTGTGGGCACCGTGCATGAGATTGTGCTCGCGAGGAGCCAGTTCAAGCCGGTGTTGTTTGTGAGTCCTCCGGTGAAGTACGAATTTTTTCCCGAACTCGACTGTCTGGATCCGCATGTGAAGGAATTGCTTCGGTTTTACGGTTTGAAGGAAAACCCCCGGGGTATTCCGAGCCAATGGTACGGCAATGTGGTGGGCGGTCACAACATGTTCGATGGATTCGGGTGGGAGGGGCTTGCATTCAAGGAGGCCGGCTTCTACCACACCCTGATCGAGGGAGTGCTGGAGAGAGCGAAGCCGGCTTGCGGGGAGGATGCGAGGGTCTGGACCGAGGTGTGCCGCTGGGCGAGGGAATTTCCCGGCCTGCACGGACTCACGGGCAGTGCGCTTGACTACCTTGCCCCTGCCAACGAGGAAGAGCGCTTGCTGCTTGAGGCCGAGATGGCAAAGCCGGTGGAGAAAGACAGAAGTTACTTCTGGTATAACAAGCCCTACACGCCCGAAAGGCCGATGCTTTACCAGTTGCTCTCCATCGCAAGCGGCAACATTCCACCACGCACCAACGTGAGCAACCGCATCGCGGCCTCCGGAGCGATCGAACGCGTTTCGCTTGAATCCGTGGACGACGACTGGCTTCTCATTTCGACGGACCCTCGTTAATCCGGCGGGAGCCGGCGCCACGGGGCGGGTGTGAGGGCAAGGAGACCCGGTGAGAAAGGGGCTCCCTCCGCCGCCGGATTAATATATTTTGCTTCGCAAAATGTGGCGGAGCAAAGACGGAGCTACCTTGATACAAAAGCCCTACCGCCCCAAGAAGAAGGCAGAGGGCCTCACGCAAAGGAGGGAAAGGCAAAGCAACCATGCTCCCGCCAAACGGCAGAAAATTCCGAAACAACAATCTGCAATCTTCCCTTCCTTTGCGTGAGGCCCTGCATCGTTTCCGAAAATCCTGCACAGGATTTAGGCGGTACGGAGAACATTCAAACAGCTGCGGCACGTTGCAGCGATGTCCTCAGCCTGGAGGAGTGCCGAAACAATCACCACCCGCCGGGCGCCCGCAGCAAGGACATCGGCCAGGTTGTGCGGTTTAATCCCTCCAATGCAAAAAACCGGAATGCGAACCGCGCCGTGGACCCGGGCGATATCCTCCAAGCCGATTGCGGGATAATCCGGTTTGGTGGCAGTGGCAAAAAGCGGGCCGAATCCGATATAATCCGCACCTTCGCTTGCGGCCGCCACGGCCTGATCGGGGCTGTGTGTGGATTTTCCGACGATTGCTCCGGCCCCTGCCAAAGCCCGCGCACGCACGACTGGCAGATCATCCTGCCCGACATGGACTCCGGACGCTCCGCAAAGCGGTACCAGTTCCGGGTAATCGTTGATAATCAATGGCACACCCGCCTCTGCGCAGTGCAGGGAAACGGACCGGGCAACCGGCAGCAAATCGGAGGGCAACCACCCCTTGCCGCGGAGTTGGATAACACTCACGCCCCCGCGAATCAGCTCGCGGGCAGTCGCTGCCGCGCGCTCCTCCGGCCCATACCCGAGATCCAGACTGCCGTAGCGCTGCGCGTTGCTCAGTCTTTGCATGGTCCCC
>JBGSSC010000126.1:0-7851 GCA_041737265.1 Terrimicrobiaceae bacterium
AGTAGGTTGCGGCCTTGGACTTTGAGTCCTGCTGGTTGTTCCTGGAACTTTCCAGATGCTCAACGAGATTTTTCAGCGAGTCCTGGGCGATTTTGAAATTTGCCTCGAGTGTGACGCGAAGAACTCCGATCTGGGCTTTGAGTTGTTGCTCCATGACATCCTTCTTCGCCCTCAGCGATTTCACCGTGGGGTGGTTGACCCCAAGCCCGGAGTTGAGAAGCCGCGCCTCCTCCGAGGAGGATTCCTGAAATTGGGGAAGCACCTGTTGAATCGTCGGATCGGCAATCTCCAGAGTGACAAGCGAGCGCATGATTTGCTCGTCAGTCATTCGCGTCACCTGCTCGTGCTTCGCACGCAGGGACTCCACCCTCATCCGCTCGGATGCCACCTGTTGCTCTGCGCTCATCAGCAGGCTCGACTCGGCCTGAAGCGGATCTTCGGTGCTGTCCGGATTGAGATCCTGAATGCCGGATTCCCGGCGGATCCGCGTCATCTCGGCGCGCAACTCATCCACTTTGTCGCGCTGCTTTTCGACTTCATCCCGCAATTGCGTGAGGGACTGGTTGACCCAATCTTTCTGATCGGCGATCCGTTTGCGCTGATATTCCTCGCCGATGCGGTTTGCGATTTCCATCGCCTCCTTCGGGTCCGTGCTTGTCACAACAATCTGGATGAGCTCGGTGTTCCGGACCTCCCGCATGTTGATGGCACCTCTGAGACGGAAATACGCCTGCTCCTTGGAGCGGTAACCCCACTTTTGCATCAGATTCAAGGAGTCGATCACCGGGTAGAGCATTTCCTTCCGCTGGATGATTTCAAACTGAGTGGTAAGAAACCTCGGATCCATGCCGGCTCCTCCGCCCTGCCCGAAGACATTGATCAGGGTGTCCACCTGTTTCACCTGCATGGTGACCGTGGACATATATTGCTTCGGCATGAAATAGGTCACAACCGCCGCGGTGATGACGACGAGCAGGAAGACCAGAATGATCAGGGGCAGGCGAACCCGGATGACCCTCCAGTAATCGAGGAAGTGAAGTTTAATTTCTCCGGAGTCGTCGTTCATTGAGTATTCGGGGGGTGGGCGCGTCGAGTGTTTGCGCAGGTCACACTAAAACAGGAATCCGCAGAAAGCAAACCGGCTTCGCGGTGATTAAAAGGTGAAGTTTGCGCCTACAAACACCACGCTGCGATTGTAGTTTCGCCCGGTGGACTCCGGTGCTGTATCGATCGTGTACTGGTAGCCGGTGCTGAGGGAGACAAACCGGTTCACCGCAAAATTCAGCCCTGCCGAGAGGGTGAAGATGTTTTCATAGAAACTTTCGATGACGTCGTATTGATCATAATAGTTGACGAGCCAATAACCGCCGAGGTTTCCCGAGAGGCGGGGGGTGAACCCATGGTTGATGTTGATGCCGGTGCGGAACGTTTGACGCTCGGTGACATCGGCAATTCCCGATGCCTCCGTTCCATAGCGTGTCACCCAGCCGACGGATGAAGACGGGCCGAAGGTGTAGCGCAGATTGGACTCGAGGTACGGTCCGATGTAGGTCGATTTTCCATCCACGGGATTGTTGTTGTCCCGCAGTTCGATTCCGACCCGGCCATTCCATGAGAGCCGCGGGTTCAGCTTCTGGTTCGCACCAACGAGAAAGAACTGACCGAACGAGTCGAGGTCCGCCGAGTAATAGGTGCGGGGATTCACCCGATATTCAAGAACCGCGGTGGTGCGGGGGAGGACCAGCCAGTCAAAAGACTGGCTGAGAGTCTGGTCGATATACCCGAGATCGTTGTTCACACTCTGGTCCAGATAGAACGTTGTGCTGAAGTTGTAGGAAGTGACCGTGGAGAATTTTTCAGTCCACTGGTAGGCCGCTGATATTGAGGTGTTGGTGAAGAAATAGACTCCATTGTCAACGTCGCTCCCGCCGCCCTGAAGTGCAATGTCGGGTTGGGACATGTAGGCAGTATTTGTTGAGAACGAGAGAGTAAGGCGATCGGTTGCGAGGTAGGTGGAACTCAGGGTAAGAGCGCCATTCCAATCATAAGGGTCGTCATCGCGGTTGTAGTAGTAGGTGAGTCCTCCACCGAGGTTTGCGTTGAGTTGCAGGCGGGGTGTTCCGAACTGGTAGCTGATCCCGACAGCATAGTTGGTGTACATGCTGGCCTGGGGATTGTCTGAAGCGGTGTACACGTTGCTGTCGTATCCCTGACGCACGGAAAAGGTGATTGTGAACGGCTTTCTGGCGAAAATTCCCAAGTCGAGAGGAGCCTCTCCATCGGAGTTCACGTCCGGGCCCTCGACCGCACCGGCATAGTCGGAGGGGGGAGGGGTTCCGAAAAACTGGAAGCCCTGCATCTGAGGGTATCCCAAGCTGGCAGTTCCCAAAGAGAGAGCAATGAACAGGGAGGTTCCGTTGCGGGACAGAGGATTCATCAAGGCGACTTCTAGAAGGTTTTTCGAGACCGCGCAAGCCCCCTCTTGGGGATAAAAATAGGCTATTTCCCTACCTTCATTTTTTTAATCAAATTATTGAGTTTTGGCCGCATGCCTGAGGCCTCTGGTAGTGCGAGGGCCAGGGAATAAATGCGGGCGGCTTCCCTATCCCGGCCCTGGGCTTCGAGTGCCAGGCCGAGAATCTCATAGCCTCCATAGTATAGAGGAAACAGCGCAACAGCCTGGGCTGCAGACTGCTCTGCCGCGGCGTAGTTGCGTGCCCTGCCGAAGGCGACGGCTTGGGCGATACAGCCCAATGCGTCCAATGGCCTGATGGACTGCGCCGCCCCAAATTCCGCAAGTGCCCGCCGCGAATCCTGAACCCTCAGCTCTGCGTAATCCCTTGACGCTGAGCGGGCTAAAAGTGCCCTGCCCCTCAAGATGCGGGCATCGTAATCCGCAGGATTCCGCTCAAGCAATGAGGCGGTCCTTTCGATCGCGGCATCGAAGTTGCCTGTCAGGAGGGCATTTTCTGCCTGGAGAAGCGTGACTTCGCCGGGCGCGTCACGGTTGACAATTCCGATCAACGCGGCACCGCCGAAGATTGCAAGCGCAGCAGCGAGGGCACCTGAAACCGTCCGTGGCAGGTTTCCTTTTGTCCCGCTGGCGATCTCCCCCGGGTTGGCAAGCATTCCCGCGCAGGCTGCTGCAAGCAGCGCATTCGCCGGTATTTGCATGTTGAAATCAAAGAATGAATGGGCGGCACAGCTTGCGAACCCGCAGAGGGCGGCGAACGCAATAGCAACCCGGTTGCTCAAGACACCACCCTGAGCGTCCATGTTTCGTGCGAGCGGTCCCGCAAGAGCGCTGAGGCCGTTGCTTGCAAGGATTACGGCCAGCAGGAATGCAAGAGCCAGTGCGGGAAAGCCAAAATCTGCGGCCAGCTGTGCCCAGTCGTTATGGGCAAACATGTCATCCGTTCCAACGGCCAGCCCGCGAAAGACCCGGCCTGCTTCCTTGAATGCCCCCGGCCCTCCCCCGAAGATCGGGGCTGCCTGGAATTGGCGTGCGACGGATTCGAAGACCATCGGACGGTAAACGTCCGATGTGAGCATGGAGAGTCGTTGCTGCACAACGGCGCTCTCTGAAAAGACCATCCAGGCCGATATTGCTGCTACGCCGACGCCGCCGATGAGGGCAAGAGCCGCCGCGAGGCGGTGGTGTCCGGCACCGACAATAAGGACCACCGCGCTTGCGAACAGGAAAACGCTCAAGCCGGTGGCAAGGCCGATGTAGCCGCCGCGGCTGAGCGTAACCAGCGAGCCGGCGACGGCAACTGCCGCCACGTAGCCCGAGAGAATGCGCCCCCACGACGGCCATCGTGCCCAGCAGGTCACGGAGATCGCCGCCAGTGCCACAACGTTAAGAAACCACGCCAGATGGTTGCCGTTGATAAAAAAGCCGTGAGCTCTGCCTCCCAGCCGGGCACCATACCAAACACGAAGTTGCTCGGAGAGCCAATCGAACGGCATGTCTGGCACCCGGCGGATATATTGATACCCGCCCAGAGTGGCCTGAATCGCCGCTGCAACAAAGAGGATCGCAAAAAAGATCAACCTTCCACGGGAATCGGTCGAGCAGCCCGCAAAGATAAAGAAGGTCACCGCACAGGCCAATACAAGCCGCAGCCAGCCCGCTGTTTCGGCAGTCGGAGGAGCGACAGAGCAACGCCAGATCATCCAGCCGGAAAAGGCCAAACCAAAGAGAACGGTCCAGAGGCCCGGTTGGGCTCTTCCCGGACGGAAAAATGCCACCACGCCGAGACAGCCGGCGAGCCCGACGAGAGTGAATGCGGGTAGCGCAAAGACCGGCCGAAGCAATCCGCCGTAAAATACCTGCGCGGCAAGGATTGCCAGCGCGCAAAGCAAAGCGGGGAGGGCAGACATCTCGCCTCCTGTGCCTCTCAGCCGCCGGCGCTGGAAAGTCCGAACGCCTCGTGAGCGAGGTTTGCTGCCATCTCGATCTGGCTTTCGTCCACGATGACCGCAATTTTGATTTCGGAGGTCGAAATCATCTGGATATTGACCCCGCCGGCTCCGAGGGCCTCGAACAATTTGGCGGCAACGCCCGCATGGGACCGCATTCCGATCCCCACCACACTGAGCTTTGCTATGCCTCCCCGCTTGAGAACTTCGCCGGAACCCATCTTTGCCGCCAAGCGGTCAAGAAGGTCTCCCATCTTCTCCAGTTCGTCGCGGTTGAGAGTGAAGGAAATATCCGTTGTCCCGCTCACGGAGACGTTTTGCACAATGACGTCCACCGAAACATGCGCAGCGGCGAGCGCCGTGAAAATCTGCGATGCCACGCCGGGTTTGTCCGGCACGCGGGTGATGGTGACTTTTGCCTGGTTGCGTTCGATGGAAACGCCGCGCACGACGACGCTTTCCAAACCTGGGTTTTCTTCTTTCACAATGGTTCCTCGGTTGGTGTTGAAACTGCTTCGCACCTCGAAAGGCACTCCGAACTTTTTGGCAAACTCCACGGAGCGGGACTGCATGACCTTTGACCCCGAGCTGGCCATTTCGAGCAGTTCGTCGTAGGCGATCATGTCGATCTTGCGGGCAGCCGGCACGATTCGGGGGTCGCAGGTAAACACGCCGTCCACGTCGGTATAGATCTCGCAGTTGTCAGCGCGGAGGGCCGCTGCGATGGCGATTGCCGTGAGGTCGGACCCGCCGCGGCCGAGGGTTGTGATCCGTCCGCCGGGGGTCTGCCCCTGAAATCCCGCCACGATGCAGATGAGACCCTCCTTGAGGTGGGCGCGGATTTGGTCGGGCGAGACATTTGCGATCTTCGCTTTGGTATGGAGCCCGTCAGTCTGGATACCGGCCTGGGCCCCGGTCAGCGAGAGGGCCCGCCCGCCCAGGGCGTCGATCGCCATAGCGAGGAGGGCGGTGGTGGTTTGCTCTCCGGTGGCAAGAAGCACATCCATCTCGGCCTCGGTCGGCCGTTCGGAGACCTGGCGTGCCAGTGTGATGAGATTGTCAGTGACTCCAGACATCGCCGAAACGACGGCCACGATCTGGTTGCCCTCGCGTTGGGATGCAAGCACGCGCCGGGCAATGTTCACGATCCGCTCGGGTGTCCCGACGGACGTGCCACCATATTTTTGAACAATCAGTGCCATCGTTTATGAATCAATTTTCTATGAGCATTCGGACCGCGTCGGGGCTCGCCTCGCATTCGAGAGGAACAAGTGGTCCGCCTTTGCTGATGGCCTCGGGGTCCTTGAGTCCATGGCCGGTGACGGTGAGGACGATCCTGCCGCCTTTCGGGATGCGGGGCAGGGGGCAGGTCTCGCAGCGCTCCGGTCCCATGCAGCGCATCAGGCCTGCGACCGAAGCAGCGCTTGCCGGCTCGACAAAAATACCCTCATTCGCAGCGAGCCACCGTTGAGCATCGAGAATTTGCCGGTCGGTTACGATGTCCACCGCCCCTCCGCTGGTGCTGATCGCCTCACGGGCACCGGCCCAACTCGCAGGGTTTCCGATGCGGATCGCCGTGGCGATTGTGTCGGGATTCTTGACGACGCGTCCATGGAAGACGGGTGCGGAGCCGGCGGCCTGGAAACCGAGCATCCGCGGCAGTCGCGTTGTCTTCCCGAGGGAGTGGAATTCCCTGTATCCCTTCCAATAGGCAGTAATGTTTCCTGCGTTGCCGACGGGCAGAATATGGAGGTCGGGAGCGTCTCCGAGGATGTCCACAATTTCAAAGGCCGCGGTCTTCTGTCCTTCGATGCGGTCAGGGTTGATCGAGTTCACCACAGCCACTCCCTCGAGTCCTCCCACTTCCCTCACAAGCCGGAGGGCATCGTCAAAGTTCCCCCGGATCGCGATCACTTTGGCACCATAGGCAAAGGCCTGAACGAGCTTGCCCGAGGCGATTTTTCCAGCGGGCAAAAGCACTGCGCAATGAATCCCTGCGCGTGCAGCATAGGCGGCAGCTGCTGCGGAGGTGTTCCCGGTTGAAGCGCAGATGACCGTGCGGGCTCCCTTTCCAACGGCCGCGGAAATGGCGACTGTCATTCCCCGGTCTTTGAATGATCCGGTCGGGTTGAGCCCCTCATATTTGAGGTAAACCTCCGCCTCTGCCATTGCGCTCAACTTCGGGGAATGCACGAGGGGAGTGGATCCCTCGTTGAGTGAAACGACTGGCGCTTCCGGCCCGAGGGAGAGGAATTCGCGGTAGCGGCTGATCACCCCACGGTCATGGAGAGGCCGGGTGCTCATGTGAAGGATTCGACATGCAGGAGGACGGGCTCCGCTTTCACGCAGGGCAGGGCACCGATGGCTTTCACGGCATCACACGTGGCACCGGTGGGGGCATCGTGGATCATCAAAATCAATGGGATTGCGGAGCTGTCGCTTGTTCCGGGTTGGATCACACCCGAAATTCCTATGCCCGCCGTCCCGAGCGAGCCTGCCACCTGGGCAAGCACTCCGGGTCGGTCTTCCACCATGAGGCGCAGATAAAACTTCGAAACTGCCTCCGCTTGCGGAAGGCAGCGCCCGTAAAGTTCATGGGAGGTGAAGCCGAAGCAGTTCGGTTTGCGCTCGATGGCGAGAGAGGCCTCAGCCAGATCCCCGAGCACCGAGCTGGAGGTTGGATCCTGCCCTGCTCCCCTCCCGTAAAAAACCGTCTCGCCCACCACGTCCCCGTGGACTGAGATCGCATTGAACACTCCATTCACCGAGGCGAGCACATGGCCGGTGGGAATGAGCGTCGGACAGACCCGGACCTCGATGGCGTCGGCACCGCCACTCTTGATGGTTGCCAGCAACTTGATCCGGTAGCCGAGTTCGCCGGCAAACTTGACATCGTCGGAGGCAATTCCCGCAATGCCGGAAACAAGAACATCCGAAGGGGAAATCCAGAATCCGTAGGCCAGAGAGGCAAGGATGATCGCTTTGTGTGCGGCGTCCCAACCATTGATGTCGAGAGCGGGATCGGCCTCCGCATAGCCAAGCGCCTGCGCCTCGCCAAGCGCCTCGTCGTAGCCGAGCCCGGCTTCCGTCATTCGGGTCAGGATGTAATTGCTGGTCCCGTTGAGGATGCCGTGAATGCTCTCGAAGCGGTTGCCGACAAAGGCCTCGCGCACCGACTTGATAATCGGAGTTCCGCCCGCGACCGCCGCCTCGTAATAAATGGGCACACCCCTTTCACGGGCCAGCGCAAATAACTCTGCTCCATGTTCGGCGAGCAGGGCCTTGTTGCCTGTCACCACCGGCTTTCCCGCAAGGAGCGCCTTCTTCACAAAACTCAGGGGAACTTCGATGCCTCCCATCAGCTCGACGACAACCGCCACCTTGGGATCTTCGATCAATTCCTCAAGGCTGTCCGCAAGCAGCCCTGCC
>JBGSSC010000143.1:0-2721 GCA_041737265.1 Terrimicrobiaceae bacterium
TATCAAACGGCTCGCGGTCTTGCCCAACTCCCGGCGGAACGGGAATTTATCGACCGTCGCCTCAGCGAGTGCGAGCGAAAGCTCGGAGCAGCCTGCCGGACGTAGAAAAAGCGACCTCTTTATTTGCAGTATTCCGAGGGGAAGGGAATCAACCGGCTCGACAGCTCATGCTTGCCGAACCGCGGATCTGCCCTGCCAGTCGCGACTGGAACTCCAAAAATTCCTGCTCCGACCCCCCATTAAAAATCCAAAATTCATCATCAAAAATTCTCCCTACCCCCGCAGATGTCCCACCCCCTTTTGTAGGGTGGGCATTGTATGAAAAACCAACTCACCGAAATCGCCTTCGTTCTCGATCGTTCCGGATCCATGCAGAGCCAGTTGGATGCCGCCATCAGCGGGTTCAACGACTTCCTGCGCGAGCAAAGATCGGCTCCGGGCGAAGCCCGCTTCACTCTCGTGCTTTTTGACGACCAATACGAGGTCCCTTGTAATGCGATCCCGATTGCTGAGGCCGTGGAGCTCGACACATCCACCTTCGTGCCGAGAGGCTCGACCGCCCTGCTGGACGCGGTGGGCCGCACCATCGATGACCTCGGTGGGAGGCTCGCTGCCACGGCGGAGGAAAGCCGCCCTGGCCAGGTCATCGTGGTGATCCTCACCGACGGCTTGGAAAACGCTTCCGAGAAATGCACATGGAAGGACATTTCGAAGAAGATCAAGCACCAGCGGGATACCTATCGCTGGGAGTTCCTGTTTCTGGGAGCCAACCAGGATGCCATCGCCACTGCGTCGCAGATGAACATTGCTGCGGGCAGCGCCATGTCCTATGTGCAGGACTCCCACGGCATACTTTCCGCGCACAAAACTACGAACCGGAAGGTCCGGGCAATTCGCGCGGCGGCATCCGGCAAGCCCATGGACGCAATTGCGCAGGCGGACTTGGCCGCCTCCCTCTCCCAGATCGGCGAGGAGGAAGACCGCAAAAGCCGCGAGGAGGATAAGAAAAAGTAGCGCCCCTCCGCCCTCGATACTGGTGCTTCATGCAGGCCCGGTTGGCATGTCCGACAAGCTGCCGGGGTGCTCAAATCCTCACCCGGTGCCCGAACGCGTGCTTTCCCTTCCGCGAAGCGGGAGTTCAGCAGGATGTCGGGCACACGGGCAGCCATACTCTCAAGACTGGAAAAAAAATATGAATCCGCCTTTCACAAGGCCGACAGCCTGCTAGAGGCTTCAGGCGTGAATCCGGTTTATCAGTGGCTGGTTGTGCGTTGGAACTGGCCGGGTGCGGCTGGTTTCTGCGGTGTCCTGTTGCTCGTCCTCTCCCCGTTGATTTGGAAGATCGGTGGAAGTGCGATTTTTTGGGTGTTTCTCCAACTGCCTCTCTACCTTCTCCACCAGTTGGAGGAGCATGCTGGAGACAGGTTCCGGACTTTTACCAATGCCACCATCGGTCATGGTGTCGAAGTTCTCTCCCGCCGCGCGACCTTCGTGATCAACTCCGCCGGGGTCTGGGGAATCGACCTGCTTGCCTTGTATCTCGCCGTGTTTGTCGCTCCAGGCTGGGGATTGATGGCGATCTACCTGCCGCTGGTTAATTCCGTGGGCCACGTCGGCCAGGCGGTTTTGATGAGGAAATACAACCCGGGCCTCATCACTTCGATCCTGATGTTTCTCCCCTTCGCTGGCTTCGGACTCTACTCGATCACGAAAACAACTAATGTCTCCCTGCTCATGCAGGCTGTCGGATTGCTCGTTGCCATCGCCGTGCACGCTGCAATCATCGTGCACGTAAAACGGAAAGTGTCCGAGGCGAAGAATTCAGTCTGATTCGGAGGGAATTATGGGCAGGGCTGGATGATCCCGCCTGCGGCAGGCTCCACATATTGGCTTCGCTTTGTGGGAGCGCTATCGCGAGGGTGGTCGAACGAGTTCGAACCCAGCCCTGCGGAGGGAATTATGGGCAGGGCTGGATTCGAACCAGCGAAGGCGTAAGCCAGCAGATTTACAGTCTGCCCCGTTTGGCCACTCCGGAACCTACCCGAAATTAAGAAACGACTTTAAGGGGTTGTGGCACTACCCAGTCGTGGTTGAATGGATATAGAGCGGATCACGACTTTTGGCAACGGAAAGTCATTGCTGTCTGCCGGCAGGTTGCTGATTTCATCGAGGACGTCGAGTCCTTCGAGCACTTCGCCGAAGACGGTGAATTGTCCGTCCAGTTTGGGGGAAGGGGAGAGGGTGATGTAGAACTGGCTGCCGCTGGAGGCGCGGGACGGATTGATGCCGTCGGGGAGGCGGGACATCGCGACCGCACCACGCGTGTGTTTTTCACGGATTTCGGCGGGGACCGTGTAACCGGGGCCGCCGGTTCCGGCCTTGAGCGGGCGCGGCGAGGCGAAGAGCCAGTCGCGGGTCAAAGGGTCACCGGTTTGAACGAGGGTGCCGGGAAACACGCGATGAAACCGGAGTCCGTTATAAAAACGCTTTTTGGCAAGTTTCTTGAAATTCTCGACTGTTGCGGGAGCCGCACCGTCGTAGAGGCCAAGAACGATCTGACGGTTTTGTTTTTCCCTGCCGATGCGGACTTCGACGACCGCGACTTCGGGTCCGACGGTGGCGGCGTGAGCTGATGGCACAGCGGCTGCGATGGCGAGGAGGGAAATTTTAAACCAGCGGAAATTCATGGATTTGGCATTCGCCGAGGGACTCGCCCGACGG
>JBGSSC010000149.1:0-3976 GCA_041737265.1 Terrimicrobiaceae bacterium
ATCTGGTGCCGGTGGGCCGGGACCAGAAGCAACACCTTGAAGTTGCGCGGGATCTTGTCATCAAATTCAATGAAGCCTACGGGGAAGCCCTTAAGATGCCTGAAGCCAGTATCCGCGAGGAATCTGCCGCTGTTCCGGGCCTCGACGGTGCGAAGATGAGCAAAAGCTACGGGAACACCATCGGCCTCTTTGAAGAGGAAAAAATTCTTAAAAAGAAGATCATGGGAATTCCAACCGACTCAACACCCGTAGAAGCTCCCAAACCGGTCGAAGGCTCCACAATCCTCGGACTCTACAAACTGGTGGCCTCGCCAGGAGATTATGCCCGGATGGAATCCGAATTTCTGGCCGGAGGAGTCGGCTATGGCGATTTCAAGAAGCGCCTTCTGGGTGCCACGTGGGAATACTTTGCACCTTTCCGCGAGCGGCGGGCGGAGATTGTCGCAGACGCCGGATTGGTCGATCGCGTCCTGAGCGCAGGTGCGGAACACGCCAACGCAACCGCTGCGGGTGTGATGCACCGGGTCAGGAAGGCTGTCGGATTGGAATAAAAAGCCAGCGGGGGACAGACCGGGCGATCCATTTCGCCGTGACAACCGGATTGCTTGAGTTCCCGGGATGCTCGTGCATCGTTGAAATGGATGAAGAATACGCCCCGACATCTTGCGCACCGCGGGCTTCTTACCTCGTGCACAATGCTGTTTGCGATGGGCATTTTCCCGGCTCTGTGTCCATTGGCCATCCTCAAGGGGCAGGATCTCCGCTATCCGCCGACTCCGGCGCAGCGGGAAGAGATCACGGCAGGGGGATGGATTTCAGCCAGAGAAAAACTGTCCGGTTTGCTGGGAGACAGCTACCACCCTGGAATGGCTGGACGCCCGGGAAGCACCGGCACCCGGGGATATGCGGAGTGGATGATGCTTTGGAAGTGGTGCGAGCTGCTTTCCCGCACCGAAAAAGAGGCCGCTGTGGATTTGATCTCACGGCATTTGTATTTGAAACCCGGTAGCGATCGTCCGGTGTTTATCCAACCTGGCTACGCCCCGGGTGATGACCTGACTCCTGCTCCGCGGGAGGCGGCCGGACAGATTTACGAAAATGAGAATTCCCGCCGCAGGATGTTGGACGAACTGCTTCCAAAGAATGCTCCGGAGCCCTCGGGGGCACCAATTTTCGAGCGCCTCGATCCCTCGATAGTGAGCGGCTGGGTTGCCGACCCGCGAATGTCGGATCTTCTGTTCTCCACGCTCACCGGGGACGACTATGCGCCTGGGGTGCTGTGGACGCTTCAGGAAATCCAAAAGGCCCATCCGGAAGCATTTAAATCCCACCCGGCCCTCGCGCTGGCAATCGCCGTGGTCTATGACACCCGTTTGCCAGGGTTCTGGCCGCACCATCAGGTGGATTCCGGCCTCGTGCCAATGAGGGACATCGATCCATCGGCCCTCTTCGCATCATGGGTCGAAGCCGACAAATCCAGGACGCTCCATACAAAATTGGATGCGATGCGCCCGGGTCATCTCAAGTTTGTGGTGGATGCACCGCTCAACGATTCGGAGTTCGCCTGGGCCCGTGAGAAAACTCGCTTCCCCATTGCCGGTCTCGCCAAAGCCTTCACGGCGGTACGGTACGACAAGTCCCGGATTCAGAGCCAGTCCTTCGTTTGGAGCGGTGGCGATTACACGCTGGCAAACATTCTTGCCACAGGTGGAATCTGTGTCGATCAGGCGTATTTTGCGATGATTGTCGGCAAGGCACGAGGGGTGCCCACGCTGTACTTCCGGGGGCAGGGCGCGGACGGAGGCCATGCCTGGTTCGGCTTCATGAAAACTGGCGCGCGGTGGGAGATGGATGCCGGGCGCTATGAAAACCAGAACTACGCTTCCGGCGAGGCCTTGGACCCGCAAAACTGGCGACCCATTCTCGACCACGAGCTCAAGGGTCTCGCCGAGGGCTTTCGTGACCAGCCCGCGTATCATGCATCAAAGGACGATCTTATCCTTGCAGCACTCTTTGAAACACGAGGCGATGCATCAAAAGCGGCAAAGGCCTATGAGAGCGCGGTGAGTGTTTGTCCGCAAAACCCGGAGGCCTGGGCTGCCCGCGGGGAATTTCTTGCCCGTTCGGGCGCGTCCCCCGACCAACAGAAAACATTCCATGAAGCTGCGCTCAGGCAGTTTGAGACCCGCAGGGATTTGCGAGTGCGCCACCAGGAGACACTTGCTGAAATCGCCCGCGGACGGGGAGATTCCGATGCCGCCGCAGCCATCGAAAAACAGATCATTTCTCAAAACCGGTATTCACGCTCGGACCTCAGCGTCAATGCCGCAGCGCGGCAACTCGCGGCCTTTGTGGACAAGGGCAACAACGATGCCGCCTTCGCAGAATACCGGCGCCTGCTCGCAAGCCTGAAACAGACCGGCGGCGGAAATTTCCACTATGAAATTGTTGAGCCCTTCGTGAACTCTCTCCGTGCCGCAGGCGACTCCACCCGCGCCAACGAGGCCATTGAGATGGCTCGCAAGGCACTTAAACCCTCGCCGGGAAGCATTCTCGATCAAGAACTCAGCAGGCTGGCCGGCGAATCCGACCGCAAGCCCCGGAAGTGAACCCGCCATCTGAACTGATTTTTTGAACTTTTCCCTTTGACACTGGCGCGCGGGGTCTTATTCTCACCCTCCCTCTAACGAGAGGTTCGCGACTCATTGGTTCGCATCCGCTTCAAACGGTTGCACCCGGTCAGCAGCGGCCAATTGAAAGATGGAACCAGATCCGGCGACCCGGTTCTCTAATCAAGGCCTGCGCCGACAACGCCCATGTAGCTCAGTTGGTAGAGCACGTCCTTGGTAAGGACGAGGTCACCGGTTCAATCCCGGTCATGGGCTCCACCGGATCAAAGAGACCCAATCAATCCAAACCAAACACAAAGATGGCTAAAGAACAATTCCAGCGCAACAAACCGCACTGCAACATCGGCACAATCGGCCACGTTGACCACGGTAAAACCACACTCACCGCCGCGATTACCACCGTGCTGGCAAAGACCGGCGGAGCTCAGGCTAAAAAATACGACGAGATCGATGCGGCGCCCGAGGAAAAAGAGCGCGGCATCACGATCAACACCGCCCACGTCGAATACGAGACCGCAAAGCGCCACTATGCGCACGTCTATTGTCCGGGACACGCCGATTATGTGAAAATCATGATCACCGGTGCCGCGCAGATGGATGGAGCCATTCTGGTTGTGAGCTCGGCCGACGGCCCGATGCCCCAGACCCGCGAACACATCCTCCTTGCCCGCCAGGTCGGCGTGCCTGCAATGGTCGTCTTCATGAACAAGACGGACATGGTTGACGACAAGGACCTCCTTGAGCTCGTCGAAATGGAAGTACGCGAACTTCTCACCAAATATGAATTCCCCGGCGATGACATCCCGATTGTCAAAGGCAGCGCCCTCAAGGCACTCGAAGGTGACGCGGAATACGAGAAAGCCATCAATGACCTCATGACGGCCGTGGACGATTACATCCCTCAGCCGGAGCGTCCGAAAGATATGCCCTTCCTGATGCCGGTCGAAGACGTGTTCAACATTGAAGGTCGCGGCACTGTCGCCACAGGCCGTGTCGAGCGCGGCATCCTCAAGAAAATGGAGGAAGTCGAAATCGTCGGTATCAAGCCCACGAGCAAGACAACGGTCACCGACATCGAAATGTTCCGCAAGCTCCTCGACAGCGCCGACGCGGGCGACAACGTCGGAATTCTCCTGCGCGGCATCAAGAAAGACGACATCGAGCGTGGCCAGGTCATCGCCAAGCCCGGCAGCATCACCCCGCACAAGAAATTCCAGGCGGAAGTTTACGTGCTGAGCAAGGATGAAGGCGGCCGTCACACGCCGTTTTTCTCCAACTACCGCCCGCAATTCTACTTCCGCACAACGGATGTGACCGGCTCGATCAAACTGCCCGAAGGGGTGGAG
>JBGSSC010000158.1:0-3690 GCA_041737265.1 Terrimicrobiaceae bacterium
GACATTTGAGGATTTTCTGTTCCAGTTCCCCAACAGCGAAAAAATCGCCCAGGCCAAGGAAAACCTTCGAACGATCGGGGACAGTGAGTCGGAAGACATTATGGCCATCGCGAGGTATTATGACTGGTCGAAAAACTTCCGCGCGGCAGTCATTTACTATAACGACGTCATCCGGCGCCAGCCGAACTCCTCTGCCGCGGAAACCGCCCGTGAACGGGTTCAAGTCCTTCGCAGTGATCTGGGAGAAGATGCCCTGCGTGTTGGATCGGAGCGGGCGGAATCCGGGGAAAAAGCTGCCCTTCGACGCAGGCTGCAGGCCCAGGTGGAATCTTCTTCCCTTTCCGACTACTCGGGTCCTCCCCGCCGCGAGCTTGTGCCGGACGAACTGCCCATTGCCCGCCCACCAAAACTCCGTACACGCGCACGGGAACTTCAGCCTCTGCCGGCCGTCGAGCCTGCTCTGCCCATCGAATGAGATCGATCACGATCATTTCCACCGTGGTTGCCGCCCTTTTCCTCGGGGGTTGTGGCTACAAACTCGGGGAGATCCGCCCGACATCCATGCGCTCGGTTCGCACCCTTTCGGTCCCGACGTTCAAGAATTCGACCTATGAGCCTCAGGTTGAAGTCCTGCTCGCAGATACTCTGATCAAGCAGCTCGAGCAGGATGGAACCTACACGGTGGTGAGCAGGGAGCGTGCCGACGCCGCTCTGGAGTGCACACTGCGCAAGATTGAACGACGCTCGGTGCGCTCGGTTCAAAACAATGTCCTCGCAACAGCGGAGTTTGAGCTTCAGCTCGAAATTGCATATGCGGTAACCGATCGCATCAGTGGAGCAATCCTCATGCAGGGACGGGTCGTTGGCCGCACCTCCTTCTTCTCCGGAAGCGACCTTCAGACTGTTGAACGCCAGGCAATCCCGGTGGCAGCAAGGGACGCGGCTGTTCAGCTTGCCACGGAGATTTCCGAAGGCTGGTAAAACTGTGCTGACGGTTGTCCCCACGCCCATCGGCAATCTCGGGGACATCACGCTGCGGGCTCTTGAGGCCTTGAAAAGCTGCGACCTGGTGGCTGCCGAGGATACCCGCCACAGCGGTTTACTGCTAAAGCATCACGGCATCTCGAAGCCGTTTGTGAGCCTGCATGAACACAACGAAGCCTCCCGCTCGGCAGAGCTGATCGGGCGTATGCTGACGGGGTTGTCTGTGGCTCTCGTGACGGATGCAGGCACACCCGGCATCTCGGATCCCGGCACCCGCTTCGTCCGCGAGTCCCGACGGGCTGGAGTCCCCGTGACCGTGCTCCCCGGGGCCTGCGCTGCAATCACGGCTCTCGTGGCTTCCGGATTTGACAGCTCGGAATTTTTCTTCGGGGGATTCCTTCCAAACAAATCCGGAGGGCGGGAGCGTGAGTTGCGGGCCGCGTTGCTGAGAAAGCACACAAGCATCTTTTATGAATCGCCGCACCGGATTGTGAAAACACTGGCCGCGTTGGCGGAACTCGACGCCGCCCGCACAGTATGCGTCGCCAGGGAACTCACCAAACATTTTGAGGAGGTTCCTGTCGGCACCGCTCCGGAACTGCTTGCCCGCTTCACGGCGAAAGCCCCCAAGGGAGAAATCTGCCTGTTGGTCTCGGGCGCGGACGCACGCAAGGGGAATCCGCAAGCCGACGCCTGATCCCGCAAGAGTTTCCGTAACGCTTTTATCTCACTTCTGGATTTCCACGGTACGGCAGCTACGATAGCCGCCAATGAAATACATTTTTGTCACCGGCGGAGTCGTAAGTTCACTTGGCAAGGGCCTGGCAGCCGCTTCCCTTGGCACCCTTCTCGAACGCCGCGGACTCAAGGTGGTTCTCCAGAAACTGGACCCCTACTTGAATGTGGATCCCGGCACGATGAGTCCCTTCCAACACGGTGAAGTGTATGTGCTGGCCGACGGAGCGGAAACCGATCTGGATCTCGGGCACTACGAGCGCTTTACAAACTGCGTCCTCACCCGTGAAAACAATTTCACCAGTGGACAGGTCTACGAGACGGTCTTGGCCAAGGAACGCCGGGGCGATTATCTGGGGCGCACAGTACAGGTTATTCCCCACGTCACCGACGAAATCAAGGCACGCATCCGTAATCTGGGTGAACAATCAGGGGCCGATGTTTTGATTTCCGAGGTCGGCGGGACAACCGGCGACATCGAAGGCCTGCCATTCCTGGAGGCCATCCGTCAGTTTCAACTTGAGGTCGGATGGGGAAATTCCATCATCATGCATGTCACACTGGTCCCGTTTATCAAGGCCGCCGGCGAGCTTAAGACGAAGCCTACCCAGCAGAGCGTTGCCAAACTCCGGGAGATCGGATTGCAGCCGCACGTGCTGATCTGCCGCACCGAGATGCCTCTCGACCTGGAAGTCCGTCAAAAACTCTCACTCTATTGCAATGTCCCGGTGGAAGCTGTGATCGAAGCCGGTGATGTCGAACACACCATCTACGAAGCGCCGATCAATCTGCACTCCGAGGGGCTTGACGACTATGTCTGTCGCGTGCTCGGTCTTGAAACTCCCGAGCCCGATCTCGCCGATTGGTCCAAGTTTGTCTCCCGCGTTGTGAGCCCGAAGAAACGGGTCCGGATTGCGGTGGTAGGAAAATACATCGAGCTGCAGGACGCGTATAAAAGCATTTACGAATCCCTTACCCATGCCGGGGCCTCGCATGATTGCGCAGTCGATCTCGTCCTGGTGGACGCGGAGGACCTTGGTGCCGAAGGGGCAGGTAAGCACCTCGGCGGTGTGGCCGGGGTCCTGGTCCCCGGTGGATTCGGTGATCGCGGGATCGAGGGAAAAATCGAGGCGGCCCGGTTTGCAAGGGAGTCCAAGACTCCCTTCCTCGGGCTCTGTCTCGGGATGCAGATTGCCACCATTGAATTTGCCCGCAATGTTTGTGGACTGGAACGCGCAAACAGCACCGAGTTCGATCCGGAGACCCCACATCCTGTCATTTGGATTCTTGAGGAGCAAAAAGAGGTCACGCAGAAGGGGGCCTCGATGCGCCTTGGAATGTGGCCAACTGTCCTCGCTCCAGACTCGCTGGCGCACCATGTCTACGGTAAACCGGAAGTTTCCGAACGCCACCGGCACCGATACGAGTTTAATGCTGCTTATCGGGATGCAATGCAGGAAAAGGGCTTTGTCATCTCAGGGACATCTCCCGATGGCCGCCTCGTCGAACTCATCGAAGTCAAAGACCATCCCTGGTTCATGGCGTGCCAATTCCACCCGGAATTCCAGTCCAAGCCCAACCGCCCGCACCCTCTCTTCCGGGCCTTCATTGCGGCCTGTCTGGCTCATCAGGACTGATTCCGGTGGGCGGCAACTTTGCATTCGTCCTGGCAGGGGGAACCGGTGAAAGGTTCTGGCCGCTCAGCCGTGCGGCCATGCCGAAACACTTGCTCCGGCTCTTCGGTGGACGAACGCTCCTGGAAAATACAGTTCGCCGGCTTGAGGGGGTCGTTCCACCCGGAAACATCTTTGTCCTGACAAATACCGCTCAAAGGGAATCCGCAGTTCGGGAACTCCCCTTTCTCGATCCCCGGCAGGTGATCGCCGAGCCAGCGAAGCGGGACACAGCCCCCGCCTGCGCACTGGCCACTGCAATCGCCCGCTCACGCGACAAGGAGGCCACCTGCGCAAT
>JBGSSC010000164.1:0-4599 GCA_041737265.1 Terrimicrobiaceae bacterium
TTTGCGCAGCAAAATTTCTAATCCGGCAGCGACAGAGGTCGCTTCTCAGAAAATGCCATTGCCCCCACACCCACTCATAGCTCCGGCCAAGCCGGATTAGTATGAACAAAGCTGTTATCATTCCTTCTTACAAAGCGGAAAAAACGCTGCCGTCTGTGCTCGAGCGTCTGCCACAGGAGTTCTGGGCGGACGGCACGGCGATCATTGTGAACGACAAGAGTCCGGACGGCACCGGCGAGGTGGCCGAGGGTCTCAAGGCATTGTATCCGTCCGTCGAGGTGGTTCATCATGAGGTGAATCGCGGCTACGGAGGAGCGCAGAAGTCGGGGCTCCGGCACGGCCTGAAGCTGGGAGCGCGGGCATTTGGGGTGGTGCATGCGGACGGACAATACGCTCCCGAGATGGTGCTCGATTTGATGGCACCGATTCTTGAGGGGAAGGCCGAGATTGTTCAGGGTTCTCGCATGCTTGCCGGTGGGGCGCGGGAGGGTGGGATGCCGCTTCTGCGCTACATTCCGAACCGTGTTCTGACGACCATGGAGAACATCGTTTTCGGCACAAAAATGGCCGAGTTTCACAGCGGCTACATGCTCTACTCGCGGCGACTGCTCGAGAGGGCTCCCTTTGAGAAGCTGCAAAACAACTACAACTTTGACGCCGAGATGATCGTTGTTGCCAAACTCCTCGGCTACGACTGCGCCCAGTTGCCGATCCCGACCCGGTATGACGACGAGGTCTCCAGCCTTGATCCCCTCCCCTACGGCATCAACGTGCTCAAGATGATGGGACGGCACCTCGGCGGACATTACCGTCGTCTGCTCGGCGAAAGCTGATCCGGCGGCGAAGGAGGCCGTTTCCCGCCGGGGACCCTTGCCCGCATCACCGCCCTTACTACCGGCTTCGCCGGATTGGTCGCTTTAGGGGCAATATCAAAACAACATGTTGTCGAATGTCCGCTTCCAATACGAGTGCTCGAAGCGCCTCTTTTTCCGGGCTAAGTCCCGGAAAAAGTGTAGGCGCTTACCAGTGAAATCCTGCACAATAGTTAGGTCTTTCTTTAAAGACCGGTCTTCAATGATGGGAAACGATGAAACGTTTCCCTCCATTTTGCGCAGCAAAATTTTCTAATCCGGCGGAGTAGGAAGCGGCTTCTCACCGGGTGCCCTTGCCGGCAACCCCGCCCTTGCCACCGGCTCCCGCCGGATTAGGGTGGGTCTTGTGAACGGGTGAAAAACGGCTACATTCCCGGCGTTGTGAAACTTTATGTGAAAAATTGGTGTCCGTGGTGCATTGATGCCGAGCGCTGGCTCGCCGGCCGCGGTCACGTTTTTGAGAAGGTGGACGTGCTCAAGGATCCCGACTCGTATCAGACGATGCGCAGGATTTCCGGCCAGTCCCTGACACCGACCCTTGAAATGCCCGATGGCCGGGTTCTGGCCGACTTTGGTGTCGAGGAGTTGGAAGGGTTTTTGTCAGGAAAGGTGTCCCGATGACTTCAGATTTTCTCTTTGTTGCGGGCGTCGCGGTATTGTCCTTCGCGCTGCGGAGTTTCCGGCATCCGGGCCTTTTCCGGCTTGGTTCGCTGGGGATTGTGGTCACTTCGTTTTTGGCCGGCTGGATGCTCGGCGGGCATTTGTGGTTGGGGCTCGTGTTCGCGGCCAGCTGGTTTCTGCTTCCTTGGGTGGAGATTCTCTCCCGGGTGAGGAAGTTGCGCATCCCCTCCGACCGGGTGCTTTCGGCGAGGCCTCCTCCTCCCCGCTCCGAGTTCCCCGACCTCGCAGAACTTTCCGCGGAGATTGAAGGTGAGGGGTTCGAGCACGTCGGAGATGTGGGGTGCGAGGACGAGACCCTGCGGCAATTTTACCGGGTGTTTAAAACATCCTGCGGAAAAACCCAGGCGTCGATCTGCCTCGCCGAACAAGGAGACATCACCTTCTACTACCTCTCAGTCACTTCGCGCCTCCCGGGCGGAAAGGTCTATTTAACCTGGAATTACCCCTTTTGTTACGGCTTGAAATTCTCGCCAGCGACCGAGCTCAACCGCATTCAGGGTATCGCTCCGTTTAAAAGGATCATCGCGTCGCACCGCGAATTTTTGAATGAACGAGGGATCGCAGCGAACGCACCTGCCGGGTTGGCAGATGCGGACATTCTGGAAGCGATGCAAAAGGATTTCCGCTCCCAGATCCGGCACAACGTGGATATTGGCTTTCTTCGTGAGGATGCGGAGCGCGCGATCCGCTATACGTCGAGAGGAATGTTTTTTCTGTGGTTCCAATTCCTTCGCGATTTGATGCGGATCTTTTAGCGGGGCACAGCACCCCGCTTGTTGGATCGTTTTCTTAAATCTGCGTTACTCTGCGATAATCTGCGGCTAAGGTTTTCCCGTGAATCACACCCCATCGCCAAGCACACTGGCCAGGACCATCGACCATACCTTGCTCAAGCCGGAGGCGACTTCCGCAGCCATCGAGACCCTTTGCGCCGAGGCGGTGACACACGGCTTTTACAGCGTCTGCGTCAACAGTTCCCGTGCGGCACAAGCGCGCGATCTCATCGCGGGGACGGGAGTCAAACTTGCGGTGGTCACCGGATTCCCTCTTGGTGCGATGTGCACCGCCGCCAAAGCCCACGAGACCGCATTGGCAGTCGGGGATGGAGCCGACGAGATCGATACCGTGCTGAATGTCGGATATTTGGTGGAAGGATGGAGCGACAAGGTTCTTGCCGACTTGCGGGCCGTTGTTGCGGCGGCGGCCGGCTGTCCGGTCAAAGTGATTTTTGAGACCTGCCTTCTCAATGAGGAGCAGAAGCGGTTGGCGTGTGCCATTTCGTTGGAAGCGGGCGCCGCCTTTGTCAAAACCTCCACAGGCTTCAGTTCGGGAGGGGCTACTGTCGAGGATGTGCGATTGATGAAGGCATGTGTCGGGGATCGTTGCGGGGTCAAAGCCTCGGGCGGCATCCGTGACCGGAAAACAGCCTTGGCCATGATTGCCGCGGGCGCGACCCGGCTTGGAACCTCTGCGGGAATTGCCATTGTCTCAGCGACCGACGCTGGCAGCGGCGCCTATTGAAACCGCCGGCCAGGGCTGGCTGGTCGTTGGTTGAGATTCTCGTGGCAATTGTGATTGTCGCGGTGGTTGCCGCCCTTGCGGTTCCCCTTTCCCTCTCGCTGCGGGCGCGGGGAGACCGCGCCAAAATGACCTCGACCATGCGGACTTTTGGAACCGCCATCTTTGCGGCGGCGGCTGACCGGGACGGTCGCCTTCCGGGGCCTCTGTGGCCCGGACAGGTCGCCGAGTATGACCGTAACAGGGAAGGGCGCCTTATCGTGGAGCTGGCTTCCTACCTTGGTGTTGATGACCGGCCCGCTCCGTATGTGCCGGAGAGGTTTTTCACGGGTTCATTGCGGCGGGCGACCCGCGGGATCCCTGAAAAAAATGTGCGCCTCTTCGTGATGAACATGAAAATTGCAACCGAGGCCGGCCAAATCAACCCTTGGGGGTCCGCAGCCGACCCGATACCCGGCGGGCCATTCAACCTCTCCGCGATTCCGCAGGAGGTTCGCTCCTCAGCCCCGGCCTTCTCGGAGGCGGACCGCATGCATCCTGATGTCGCATCGGCTCCGTGGGCGGCATCGTGCGCCCCGTCGCCTCCCCATGGCAGCCCCCGCCTCAACTTCTACTTCGACGGAAGTGTGCGACCCTAGATTCCTTGAATTCCCGATCCTGCTAAAAGTTCCGCTGCGCGGAAGGAATTTCCGTTTTCTAATCCGGCGGCGAAGGATGCCGTTTCTTGCCGGGTCTCCTTGCGCACAAGCCCGCTCCTGGCACCAGTGCCCGCCGGATCAGGGCGCTGCGTTTCCGCGCGGACAGCTCGATTCCCGGGCGCGGCTCACAAGGTCCGCCGGGGAAAGCCCCCGGCCGGCATCCCAGAATTTTTGGAGCGTGTCGGGATCCACGAGATCCCGGAGCTTCTCGATGCTGGCCGAGTGTTCCCCTTCTTCATTGGGGGCAAAGACGATGCCGAAGCGCTCGCGTTGCGCCTCGGCACCGCCGAAGAGGAGGGCGGCTTTTTCTCCCTGTTCAGCCGCCAACGCGACGTCGGCGAAGGCCTCGATGATATAGGGCAGGCTCCATGTGTTGCCGAGCGATTCGACAATTCCCGCCCATTCGCAGAGTGCGCTCTTGGCACGGTCGAGGTCCCCCTGGGCGGTTGCGGTGCGGGCAAGTCCCCAGAGCACAAGTCCGGTGACCCAGAGGTCGCCGAGGGAGCGATAGAGGCTCACGCCTTCTTCACACAGGGCACGGGCTGTCGTGAAGTCCTCTCTCGACATGGCAATTCTGCCGAGACCGCTGACGCAAAGAGCCCTCAAGCGTGGGTCATTCAGCCGCTTGGAGGCTTCGAGGCCTTCGGTAAACCTCCTCTCGGCCTCGGCAATCCGACCTTCTCCCCGATCAAGAAAACCCAAAAAGGAATTGCAGAGGGCGGCAAGCACTTCATTGGAAGCCTCCAAAGCGAGTGTGGTGGCCCGCTCAAAAAGACTCCTTGCCTCGGGATAGAGGTCGAGCGTCCATGCGAGGCGGGCCGCCGCAGCCG
>JBGSSC010000508.1:0-2931 GCA_041737265.1 Terrimicrobiaceae bacterium
AAAACCGCTTTTGCATCGGTCCAGGCACCGTTGGCATCCACCCCCAGGGGAATTTCCTGAGGCAGGCAGGCTCGAACTGCGACGAAACGGGCGAGGTCCTCCTCCATGGTCGCTCCGCCCACGATAAGCTTGAGGTGTTGAAACCCCTCCGCGGCATAGCGACAAAATTCTTCGCAAAGTTCCGGCAACCCTTTCGTCCCGCTGTAATAGCCCCCGGCCATCATAACCGGAATGCAATTCCGGTACCCACCGAGCAGGCGATGGAGCGGGGCATTCAACAGCTTTGCTTTCAAATCCCACAGTGCGATATCCACCAGACTGAGAGCCCGCATCAAAAGACCCTGGCGGCCATTTGAACGCACGCTGTCATACATGGATTCCCAGAGCCGCTCAATCCCTCCTGCTTCTTGCTGGAGGAGAACCTGCGCGAATTGATGAACAATTGGTTCCGCGAGATTTGCGCCGCGCGTGAAGCCGAGCGCATGTCCCTGCGACCCGTTTCCTAATGTAATTTCCACCAGACAATATTCTCTCTGCCTCACGGCGCCCCCCCCCAGCCAGACGGGATTATCCAAAGGCACAACGATCTGCCTGGCGGTTATTTTGGAGATTGTTTCAGCAGTCATTCGGAAAAGGGACCTTGCAGGAGTGATAGTCCGCCGTCCTGCACAATTGTTGTTCCAGTGATGTGAACGGAAGCGGGACTGCACAGATAGAGAACCTGGAGGGCGACGTCGTCAGCCGTGTTGAGGATCCGGGTTGGCACCTTGTTTTTTGCCTCGAGCTTGAGCGCCGGATCGGCAGCAAAGGCTCTCCCGCTCAACCCGGCATTGACATAGCCCGGAGACACTTCGTTCACAAGGATGCCGCGGGACGCGAGTTCGAGAGCCAGGGTTTGCGTCAGCATCCGCAACCCGGCTTTGGCGGCGCTATAGGCGGGAAGCCGGCGGTGAGGAGCATGTGCGGCCCAGCTTCCCATAAATACCACCCGCCCGGGTCGGTTCGTTTGTGCCAGACGGCGGGTGCCGGAGTCGGCAAAGTAATACGCCCCATTGAGATTGACATCGATCTCGCGCTTCCACTCCCCGGGTGAGATTTCCAGGTGGAGTTTGAAGGTGGCAGTCGCAGCATTGGGCACGATGATGTTCGGAGCGCGGCCGAACCGGTTGGTGACCTGAACAAACCATTGTTCCACGGCCTCCGGATCAGTCACATCGACCTGACCGTAAAAATGCCCGTCGGATTGTGCTTCATCCTGTGGAACCAAATCCGCGATGGCAATTTCCGCGCCAGCCCCGCTCAGGGCGCGACCGATGGCTTTTCCGATGTCTCCCAATCCTCCGCTGATCGCGGCGAGGGCGGGTTTGAGGTCTTTAGAGAGTTGCATAAGTTACCAGTCCGTGCCGGATCCGTCGGCGGCGAACGTTCTTTGAACGATTTCCTGCTCGAAGGGGTGTTTGGCTATTTTCTTTTCGATGATTTCGATGCCCGGGCCGGTTTTGGACGACCCGTCGCAACCGGGGTGGCCACCGAATTCCGGATTTGTTCTGTGACAACCTTTACAAAAATCCAATTCCTCATCCGGGCGTGGCAGCCGTAGGTTTCGATGGAAGCGATTTCCATTTCTGCTTTTCCTTGAAATCCGGTACGTCGACGGGAACATTCCCCCTGGCGATCGAGGTGAGGCTAAGCGGTGTGATGCAGGACCATGTCACGGCGTCATAAACATCGATCATCGGGAGACGTTCCTCATGAATCGCTGCAGAAAACTCCCGGAGGATAAAGTAGTCGCCGCCGCCGTGCCCCGCATTGGCCGCCATTGCCCGATGCTCGCGCCAGAGCGGATGCTCGAATTCCTCCCGGTATTTGGAAAGCGGCTCCCATTCGACTGCGATCCCGTGTTCGTTGGTTGGGCTGCGATCCTCGATCCAAATCAGCGGTTCGGCCTTGAGTCCATCGGGATGGGAGAACGAAGCCTTCGTGCCTTGAAGTTCGTAGCGGGTCATGTGATGCGGGCGGGGCGAGACGCTGTCCACGCGGATATCAATCAACACATCCTTTTCCGTGCGGATGCATGTGCTGACGGTGTCGGAATGCGCCCAAAACTCCGGGTTGTGATAGTCCAAATGGCCGGGTTGATTGCGTTTGGCGTAGCTGGTGATTACCTGTGAACGGCTTTGCCAGGTGGCGGTGGTTTTGAGGACATCGGTGCGATTGATGCCAAGCCAGCGGGCGACGGGTCCCAGTGAATGCGTCGGGTATCCATTGGCCGGTCCAAAATCGCGTCGCAACTCGCCACGCCAGGTCAATTCGTCGTCTGCCGTGAACAGCAGATTCCGGCAGTCGTGAATGTAGCTGCCGGAAGCGTAGGTCAGATCGCCGAACACGCCTTGCTCGACCATGTTCTGGATTTGAAGCACAGGTTCGGTGAAACAATAATTTTCCGCCATCATGTAGGTCAGGCCGGTGCGCTCGACGGCGGCGACCAGATCCCAGCATTCTTCGAGGGTGTAGGCTGCGGTCACTTCACTAAGTACGTGCTTTCCAGAATCGAGAGCGGCAATGGCCTGGCGGGCATGGAGGTGGACAGGGGTCGCAAGACAAACCGCGTCAATATTCGGGTCGTTTAAGACCTGGTCGAAATCGGAATAGAGACTGACTTCAGAGGAGTCCTTCCAGGGGGCAAGCGCGCTTGGGTTCCGGTCACAGACGGCCGTGAGGTCCACGGTGGAGCCGGGGTTTTGAGTGGCTTTGATGAAGCTCTTTCCGCGGCCGGCTCCGATCACCGCAAAGCGAATGCGTGGTTGGTTACTCATCATGCATCGACTTTATCGGCGAGCGCCGTCCCGATACCTGTTTGTCCGTATCCGTTGCCGCAATAGAAAAGGCGCAGCCGGCCGTTCTCCTCAATGACATTGGGATATTCCACCA
>JBGSSC010000185.1:0-6604 GCA_041737265.1 Terrimicrobiaceae bacterium
ACGTCGGCCTCCAGATTGTAAGCATAACCGCTAACACCCTCACAATCTTGTTTAAAGGTCGCCCGATCCCGCTCCCATGTGACGGTGGTTTTTGCCGGTTCGATCAATTCATTCCGTTTTTCAAAGCGATAGCTCACACCGGGTTTGCGCAGCACGCCGACGCCGATTTTGAGGAATCCCTCTCCCACAGCCGCCTCTGAGAAGCCGGGTGGACCGCCCTCAGTGAGAATATCGAATTCCATTGCCAATCCGCCGTTTTCCGTTTCCGGATCATTCGCGACCGGCGAGAATAAATAGTCTTTACGATCCTTCACGACGCGCAAAACATTTGCCACGGGAGAAAACCTGGGCCCCC
The DNA here is from genome assembly GCA_041737265.1 of Terrimicrobiaceae bacterium. GTDB lineage: Bacteria > Verrucomicrobiota > Verrucomicrobiia > Chthoniobacterales > Terrimicrobiaceae > JBGSSC01. The sequence goes on from JBGSSC010000185.1 coordinate 356, forward strand.
GATAGTAGCGATCAGGATCATTGGGATCCATGACTTCAACGGACAGCTTCTCATTGGTCAGAACATGGGCCGCAGCGTGTAGCGGCACAAAATCCCGAGCGTGTGCGGAAAGCAAAAAAAGCGCTCCGCAGGCCAGCCCAGGTAGAAGTGCGCCGCGTTCCTGTCGCTTCATACGTCGGACTCATGGACTTTGACATCCCATTCCTGATTTTTCCAAGTGGCATTGAAGCGGCAGGTAAAATTCAGCCCTGGATCCATTCATGGTCTTTCGTTCGATGGGATACCGTGGCGTTCGCTTCTCCAGAGTGGGGACTGATTTTTCGGGCTCATTGCCCTGCGCGAGGCTCTGCCATTTTTCCCGATCCCTGCTCTGGAAATCATCCCGAAAAAGTTTGGTGGCTGCAGGGGCAGAGGGGACCGTTCCTAAGATTGCAGCCAGGGGGAAGACCTGCACGTGCACTTTCATAAGTGGGTGTTGCTCTCGGATGGTTCAGTTTTCATCATCGGAAAAAACTTCAGGTCGCCGGGGTTGTTAACGGCCATCCAGAATCCATTGTTCTCCGATCCGGCACCAACCTTCAGCAGAACCTCGTTGGTGCCTTTTTTGAGATGCAGGGTGAGCTTCAACTGTCCTTTTTCCGGATGGCCGCCGGGGCTGTAGTAATCTCGCACGACTTCGCCGTTGAGCCATATTTTGCTATGGTAGTCTGATGAGTAGGAGACCTCGACATCGCGTTCGACCGGGGAGGTGATATGGGTGACCGCATAGTGGATGCTGCCGAGCCCCTGGCCTGTCGCTTTCTTGAAGTTCACGAAGTCCTCCTGTCCGCCCTGGTGCTGCCATTTCCGTGGTTTGTCAAAGGTTTCCAGCGTGGCGGAAAAATCCCGGGATACTTCGGGCGCAAACGCCTTGTTCTTCATGGCACCCTCAATCGCGGCATCGGCCAGCTTCCCCGTCGCGGCGGATGCAAGAAACGGCCCGGCAATCATCCAGCGATTCGCGACGATGTCCTGGTAGACCGGGAGCAACTGCAGGAATAGCAGCCCCTGCGGGCGACCATCCTTGGGGAGCAGAGAAATCTGATGTTTGCCTTTCAAAAGATGAATCGGGGTAGAAACCATCGAGGGGTGAATCCGCGGTGATCCAGGAGAGGATTTGAGAAGTCCGACTTCCTTTCCATCCACCTTGATCGTGGAGTCCGAGAACCTGTCTCCGACGGCCTGACCGAAAAGAATTTGATATTTCCCGTCCACCGGCACCTGAATGGTGAAAGCCATTTCACCGGCTGATGCGACGATGATCTGCTGCCCGGTCCAGTCCGGCGAAACGGTCTCGGAGGCAATCAGCTCGGCGTTTTTCGATGTCGCTTTTAACAAGAGATCGTTCCCGGAAAATGCGTTTTCGGGAATGAGCGCCGGACCATTCTGATCCAGCAGGGGAGGAATCCGTCCGCATTTGCTGTAGATCTCGCGCAATCGCTGATCCTCCTGCAGAGTGCGTGCCCTCCACGTGTGGCCGGCGTGAAGGCTGGTTTCGGCTTCCGCAGCCGCCTTGCTCAGCAGGCTTTTTTGGGCGGGGGTCAGCGACTCACCAACCTTGCCCGACGTCACATCCTCGGCCAAGAGTCGCAGCCAACTCGTCATTTCACGAACGCGTTCGAGGTCGGCCTCGGGGATGGTTTCCGTGATTTGCTCGATTCGGGTGCCGGCTTCAGCGGCGAATGTGCGCAATTCGTAAGGTTGCAATTCGATCTGAAGCTCCGTGCCGTTGACTGGGACATCCTCTTTGGTAGCGAGCCGCTTGATAGCCGGCACCGCGGCAAACTGAATCTGGACCTTTACCGGGTAGCGCTCGCGATTGACCGCGTAAAAAAGAAAGTCCTTCTCCCCCGCCCGTTCCCAGACCGCCACAGGATCACGCGCATCCGGACGAGCTTGGAAATTTTCTTTCGGTAACGCCCGGTATTCGCGCAGAAACTCCCGCAGCAAAGGCTGCCCAACAGTATATGCATTTCCCCCGTCGCCCAGGCTAGCCGCGTCGGATTCTGCGAGTGCCAGAGCAAACCTCTCGAGATAGTGACGTCCCGCGGGATTAACGGTTCCGGACATCCATCCATGCCGCGTCTTCACGGGATATCCCATGTCTTTGGGAGGCGCTACGGCTACAGTGGCCTCGAAATAGGCCTGCGATGTCATGAAGCGTGGAGCCTTCCCGTCCTGATTCAAGACACCGAGGAAGGCCGGGTTAAGAAGAGCGTCACGCAGTCGCTGGTTGATTTCCTCTGTGCTTCGTCGCCCATACATGAGCGTTGAGGTCAGGAGTTCGACGCCGGGCACCGAAGCCAGCATTTCCGGATCAATCCCGGCCTCGCGCGGAGCGTCGAGAAAACTGTCATAAAAGGTTGCTGACGTTTTCGAATCGGCCCGGATAAACGAGTTCAGAAACAGCCTGGCCTCGGGATGGTTCTCCCGGAGACGTGCGGCTACTTTGGCGAAAAACTCCGCGGCCTTCCGACATCGCCAGTCAATCCAAGCCTCCTTGGCATTAGCCATAAGCCATTCATACCGCTTCTCGAAGCGTTCAGGATCATCCGCGGGAACGGGAATCTTCGTTCCGCTTTCCCGCTCAAAAAGGCCAATCGTAAAATCACCGTATCCCCAGCTCAAATCCTGGAAATTTCCGAAGCCGGAATTTTGCCAAAACATGAGCCGGATCGAAACTCCCTCAAAGGCCGGCGAATCCCCATAGCGATCCACAAATTCCCCAACCATGCCGACAGCAAACTTTTCCACCGCCGGATGCAGGAAATTGAATTTCGGTCCCCGGGGGCCTTCCTGGATTTTCCCAAGCCGGTCGAATTGGAAGATCGAATCAGGCGACTTTTCCTGCGCGGACGCCCGCTTGAGACTTCTTGCCTCGGGGTGGAATTCGGAGATGAACCCGAGTCCGAATTTTTCGCACACCAGCTCGATGACCCGCACCGCATCAAAGGTATTCGAATCGGAGAACTCGGGGTTGAACGCGCTGGGATACATTTTCATCTGGTAGATCGCCGGGGTTGGCATCAACACACTGGCTCCCATGTAGGACATGATCCGCGCCCAATTATCGGCCGCAAGAATTACCGACTCCGGCCTTGTGGTATCCGGTGCCCCGAAGACGTTCATGAAGGCCACACCCTCCTCGTTCCAATGGATAAAATCCCGGCCGCCATTCGCATGAGGGAGAGGGGAAAAGTCCCCTTCCACCTTGTAAATGCGGATCTTCGAAACCGCCGCACGCAACCCGCTTTGCGGCTGCATCACAACCGCGCGCAAGTCGGTGTCGTGCGGCCAAAAATAGATTCCCATCGTCTGCATTTGGTTGGTTAGCGAAAACTCGCGCCCGGTGTCCGGCCCGCTGCCTGGACCCGCGTAGATGAACGGGCCCTCCATTGGATGCCCGCTGCGCGGCACGACCACGAACGACCGTCTGGCATCGTCCGGAAAATCGAACTCCATCCAGTAAAGCGCGTCAGGATCCTCGACGGCAAACTTATAGGCGAACCAACTCGGATCCGTGGCATTCATACGCTGCAAATAGCCAACATCGCCGGACTCGCGATAGCTTCCCCACGGCTTGTTGATCACGCGGGTCGCACCGCCTTTGAAAAAATCCGGCTCCTTGTTCACGACATCAATCTCCGCGACCAGGCGCTTCACGACTTCTCCCTCCTTCGGAGCCACAGGGGTTGTATCCACCACGGCAAACAGGATCGGCGGCTGATTGGCGGGCGGGGAGTCACCCACTTGGAAGCCGATTTCATAAATTCCCTGCTTGGAACCGGGAATCTCGACCATCGTTTCCTGCAAGCCTCCACCCGCGGGTAGGTTAACAGGGATGGTCTGCGTCATGCCGGGCTTGCCTCGCTCGCTCACGAGCAGGGAGAGCTTCACAGGGGCCGTAAGCTCTCCGAAGCTCACCGTCACAGGCAGGAATTCTCCCTGGCGAATCACCTTCCACGGATTTGTCGTTCGCAGCGAAATGCGCTCTGCCGGATCCTGGCCGGCCGGGGTTAGTTTCCATCCTGTAATTTTTCCGAAACCCGTATAAATCCAGCGCTGGATGCGAAGCGTGTGGGGGCCTGCTCCCAACCACAGGTTGGTTGCGCTCTGCCCTGCGCCATAGAATAAGTTCTTTCCGTCAACAAGGAACTGGTGCCCCCTTCCATCCGGCTGCACGCTAAGCCGGTACCACCCGGCTTTCGCGACCGAAAAATCATACTCCACCCACCCGGTGACTCTCGGTTGCTTGTCCGGACTCGCGTCCGTTATCCCCGAAAGATTCCCGCTTTTCCGGATCCACTCGACCTTCGGATTGTCGTCCAGCTCAAACCGCTGGAAGTCCACAGCTTTTTGTTGGATCGGAGCAATCGGTTCGGCGCGGGCCACAGCAGGGCTGAGAACTAAAATGAGCAAAAGTATCTCGGGAAGAAAATTCATGGCAGGAGTTGACTGGGGGAGGAGGGGGAACAGAGATTCCGGAAAAAGTTAAATCGATTTAATCGTTTCAAATTATCTTTGGATCGCCCCCATGTCAAATAGAGCTTGATTGTTTTACTAAACAAACGATGTTTGATTTATTATGCAAACTCAATTGAACGGTCAGGTCGCGATTGTGACCGGTGGCGGAAAAGGTTACGGGGCTGGCATTGCCGAGCGGTTGCGGGATGCGGGTGCAAAAGTCTGGATCACGGGGCGCGACGAGTTGGCGTTGGAAGCCACGGCTTCCAAGCTGGGAGTCACTGCAGTGGTCGCGGATGCCACGAAGCCGGAGGATTGGGATGCGGTCCTTGCGAGCGTATTGGGATCCGACGGGCGCTTGGACATTCTGGTCAACAACGCGGGCGGGGGCGTAAAAATTGCCGATACCGCCGATCAAACCGACGCGTCGATTGAGACGAGTCTGGCATTGAATCTCACCTCAGCGATTTACGGATGTCGGCGTGCGGCTCCGATTCTCATGCGGCAGAAAAGTGGCACGATCATTAACATCTCGAGTGTGTGTTCGCGTTACTGCTGGCCGGGATGGGGGATTTACTCGGCCGCAAAAGCCGGGCTGGATGCGTTTTCCAAGTCGCTCTATCTGGAACTTCGTCCGCATGGGGTGCGGGTGAGCACGGTGATCCCGTCCTGGGGGACAACAGACTTTACCGACGCTGCCGGACTTGATCCGCGTCCGGCAGATGTCCTAGCGCAATGCACCAAGCCCACGGAGCTAGGCGATCTCATTGTGCAAATTGCCACCCTGCCTGCGCATTTGTGTCAGCACGAAACGTTACTCCTGCCGATGGTGCAAGAGATTAGCCCCATGTAGAAGATCGAGCGTGTCAAAGACCTCCAGATTTGATCTTGTCGTCATCGGCGCAGGCAGCGGCGGGTTTGCCGCAGCCTTGGCGGGTGCTCGGGGCGGATTAAAGGTGGCCCTCGTCGAGCGAGCCGATTCGCTTGGCGGCAATGCGGCCCGTGGAGGGATCAATAGCTGGGAGATGGGCGTGGGCGGAACGGGATTTCCGTTCGAGATTTACAAACGGCTGAAGAAAGTCCCGCAGACGGTGGGGATATACCGGCTCGGACGTCACCTCTGGACAGATCCGACTTTTCCGGGAGGCGAAGCTGTCCTCGATCCCACCTTGCGCTACGTGGATTCCCTGCGTCGCTTTCTCCATCCCGGCGAGGATAAGTTTCAGGTTTGGCATGGTGTGCCGTTCGAGCCCGAGGCTTATGCCCGAGTGCTCTGTGATCTGCTCCATGAGACCGGAAACGTCACTGTGCTCACGGGCGCGGGATTTCGGTCTGCGGCAGTTTCCGACCGCCGAATCATTGAGGTCACCTTAACCGATGGCTGCGTGCTGAGCGCGGAGACCTTTGTGGATGCCACCGGGGATTTGGAACTCGCCAAGGCCGCAGGATGCAAAACGCGGATCGGACGCGAGGACGGTGCGACCTACGGAGAGACCGCCGCACCAGAGGAGGCCAACAGCCAAATCAATGCCATCACTCAAATCTATCGGGTGAATCCCTGCGATGACCCTCAAGGCATTGAGCCGCTTCCGTCCGACGTTCCATCAGAGTGCTGGTGGCGTCCATCTTTCCCGGTGGCCATGTATAACCAATATCCTGCGGGCGGCTGGAATATCAACATGCTGCCGACCATGGAAGGCCGCGAGTATTTGAGCCTCGGGCCGGGGGCCGCGCAAATCGAATGTC